>CAZBGE010000027.1:25468-29714 GCA_964491435.1 uncultured Smithella sp. | reverse complement strand
CAGGCATCCAGCACCACTGTCACCTTTTTAGCCGGAAGTTTTGAGAGATTGTCGTAAAACGTCTGGAGGCGATAACCGCTGGCCCGGATATATTCCGGGTTTCCGTCAGAAGGAACAAAAAATGCCTCGCCGGTTTCGATATCCGGCACCCCGTGCCCGCCGTAATAAATGAACACGCGGGAAACATTGGGCTTAACGTACTTGTACAGCCTGCCTTTCGGGGCATTCTCCGTCCCGAATATCTCATTGAGTTTGGAAAGCGTCGCGTTTTCAGCATAGATGACGTTGGCTTCGTCAAAGCCCATTGTCCGCAAGACATATTCCTTCATGACAAGGGCGTCACGGTCCGCATAGGCTACGGCGGGAATATTTTCTCCATACGTTTTGTTGCCGATGACCACCGCAATGTCATACTTCCCGGCTTTCTGCCCCAGGGGAACGTTTGTATCCACATCCACGCTCAAGCCCCCGGCCACCGCGATGGCGGCCGGTTTGTCCGCATCCTGCCCCGCAACAAGCAGCTCTTCCATTTTCCGCTGCGGCGCGTTCATGACCAGCGCCAGCGCCTTTTCCAAATTGAAACGCGGACGCGCTTCATGAAGCGTAACGGTCAGGGGAATCTTTTCGCCGTCGGCAATCTGCGTATTGGTGTAAAATATGAATTTAAAATCTTTGAATTTGCCGGAAGGCAGCGGGCCTATGTCGAAATGCGTCTGCGCGTCGCCGCCGATAAATACATTGCTGCCCGCCACGACATCAGCAGAAACACCGCGCGCGTCGCCCCGTCCAACGTTCTGCACGCGAATCGTCAGCTCCGTCATTTCCATCGGCTCGATGTGACCATTGCGGCTGGCGTCGTTGATTCCCATGTCCGCCACGATCAGTTTCGGCTCCATAAAGGCTTTTGTGCGGAAGGCCACCTTCACCGGCGCCGGATCAAACCCGTTGGCCTCTTTCACCGCGATGGTAAAGGCGGCATTGTCCGTGGGAATCTCTTCATCCGCCTTCACCTCAATCTCTTTGACGATTTTCTCACCGGCGGGAACCGTTCCCAACTGGATTGACCGGTCATAATTCAGCCCGCTGATGTTTTTTGCAGCCGTGATGCGCGCCACGCAGTCGAAGGCATCGCCCTTCCCCGTATTCATGACCGTGACAACCAGTTTTCCCGTCTCCTCCGCATCCAGAATATGGTTGCCCGACGGCTCCACAAACTGGATGGACAGTTTCAACGCCGGAGGTACGGGAGAAACGCCGATCTGCACCCGGCCCTTCCCCGCCTGGGCGCTTACGGCCAGCACCGGCAAAAATGCCAGAATGATCATCGTTAATACTTTTTTTGTCATATCATTTCTCCTTGCTTTAACGCGGATTGCTCATTTCATTCGGGTCTGAAGACCCGGACTACATTATTTGTTGTAGTGCAGACATTCATGTCCGCTTCCTTACGGGTCTGAAGACCCGGACTACATTATGCGGTGCAGCGCGTACCTCGCGTCACCTTCAGGTGATCAGGTGCGCCAACCTCTGAATGTAGTGCGTACCTTCAGGTGCGCATTAACGGGCCTGAAGGCCCGAGCTACATTTTATGCTATGTAGTGCGGACATTCATGTCCGCTTTGACGGGCCTAATCACCTGAAGGTGACAAGCGGTCCGGACTACATTGTTCCCTCGCTCCCAAGCTCCAGATTGAGCACCAGACGAATAAGGTAAGCGGTTTCATTCAGATGAAGATTCTTTTTTACGCGTGCCGGAACGCTTTTTCAGTAATTTTGCTCTGGCTTCTTCCATTGTTAAAGTCGCCGCCTTATCTTCTTTGCGCTTTGCCTGCCTGAGCAGTTTCAAATCTTCGTAATCTTCAAGTTCACGTTTCATTTTCTCAAACACACTCTCCATGTCTTTCCGGGGAATCTTTTGTCCATCCTTTATGGCATACGGTTTAAACCTGACCTGATAAATCATAAAATTTCCTCAAAAAAGCGTGGCGCTCATACGTGTCACTGGATATTTTCACGAAGCTCCGGTCTTTTTAAAATCATTCGCAAACACTATACCCGCAAATATTTTTTCCCGCAACCGGTAAGTATCCGCGTGTCGTGCGTGACCGATCCAGCTCTGGATCGTGGCGTTGACCTTTTCGAGGCCAACCCTTCCCCTTTTGTACTGCTCTTGAAGGGTCTTCGCATTCTTTACAAATTTCCTGCCGTTGTCCTGCCGCAGTCTTCGATGTGTCGGAAATACACGGTATCCCAGATGGTCGATGCCTTCCGTCACCGGTTGCACAAAGGTCTTTTCCGGGTGGATCGTCAGACGTTCCACCTGAAGAAAATCCGTTATATCGCGGCTGATTTTCCAGAGCCGTCTCTTGTCGTTTTCAAACACGACAATATCATCCACGTAACGGATATAGGCGCGGCAGCCCAGCCTCTCTTCGGCAAAGTGATCCAGGTCATTCAGATAGATGTTGGCGAAAAACTGGCTTGTGAGATTGCCGATGGGTATGCCGCGACGCCGCTGAAAGGGGGCGAAGAGGTCGTCGCCGGGATAGTACTCGATCACTTCCTCCTGAGCGTTGCTGCCGTCGATGATCATCCGGATCAGCCATAGCGTGTCCCGGCACTTGATCTTCCGGGCAATCTTGGCAAAGAGTATTTCATGGTCCAGAGATGGAAAATACTTCCGGATGTCCGTTTTGAGAACATATTTGTATTTCCGGGCATATTCGGTGCAGCGATCCACGGCCCTGTGCGTGCCTTTTCCCGTGCGGCAGGCATAGGAATCGTGAATAAACGTCCGCTCAAAAACAGGTTCAATAACACGGCACAAGGCGTGATGAACAACCCGGTCGCGGTAGGGCGCGGCGCTGATCTTTCTGGTTTTGCGCTCATAAATAGTAAATTCCCTGTACCCTCCCGGCCGGTATGTTTTGTCGCTCAGTTCCGCCTGGAGCTGAAGGATTTCTTCTTCGATGTTCCTCTCGAACAGGGCGACGTTGGACTTCCCCCTCTTGCCTGCTCTTGCCTGCAGACTGGCGTAATATAGATTTTCGAAAGACGTGATGATGTTGAAAAGCTTGCCGATGCGTTTCATGGCCTCATACCTGCAAAGGTGGCCGGACGTGACGTTCGCAGAAGCTACCAGCCTCGCCCGGCCTTTTTATATTCGTCCGGGTTTTTCCCCGGCGCAGGACACAGGTTCTATAGATTATTATCGGCGCTATCCGGACTTCCGTGAAAACCCGGCATCTTGGCATTCATAATAGTCTTGGGCCGGAACGGCCAGCCGGAAACCGTTGTTGTTGTTGCGGTTGTCCGGGTTGTTCCTGTTCCGGTTCGCCGCCCGGACGTTCCTCGGTTTGTTGTTCCAGGAACCGCCGCGCAGGACGAAAAACCCGCGCCCTAAACCTTCTTCATCCAGCCGCCCAGAAGTTTGCCAATCTCGACCACGGCGATGGACGTATATTCATACTGACGGAGACTAAACAGGCCCATATCCTTGCTCAGCCGGAGATAATGCTTGACCTTTTCCAACTCATAACCTGCTTTCTGCAGAGTATCCTTCCTGTTTATATCCACTTTTACCGCCAAAAGGAGCAAATCATAGAAATTGAGGATGGCATCCTCGATCCTTTTGGCCATAACAAACCGCTGGCTCTTGGGAAAACGTATCGTGTGCTCCAGAAGCCATCTGGTGAATTCATAGGTCTTGGTGAAAATGGGTGATTCCTGGATAACTCCTCCTGTAAAAAATGCGTTTGATGGGGCGCTGCCCCATACCCCGCTTTTTGAAAAACCAGAAAATAGAAATTCAGAACTTAGAAAATAATCATTGGGCCGGAACGGCCAGCCGGAAACCGTAGTTGAAGTAGCGGGTGTCCGGGTTGTTCCTGTACCGGTACGCCGCCCGGACGCTCCCCGGTTTGAGGTACCAGGAACCGCCGCGCAGGACGCGGTAGGAACCCGACGCCGGGCCCTGGGGATTATCCCGCGGACTGTTTTTGTAGTAATCACTTCCATACCAGTCACTGCACCACTCCCACACATTCCCGCTCATGTCGTAAAGTCCCAAACCGTTGGGCTTTTTCTGACCCACAGGATGAGTCTTGCTGCCGGAATTGCCATCATACCAGGCTGCTGCATCCACGTCATTGCCGCCCGCATATTTCTCGCTTTTCCCGCCGCTCCGGGCCGCGTATTCCCACTCGGCCTCCGTCGGCAGGCGGTAGTGCTTGCCGGACTTGCTGTT
>CAZBGE010000027.1:0-25368 GCA_964491435.1 uncultured Smithella sp. | reverse complement strand
CGTATTCCCACTCGGCCTCCGTCGGCAGGCGGTAGTGCTTGCCGGACTTGCTGTTTAATTCCACCGTGAAATTCCAAACATCATTCCAGGAAACATTCTCCACCGGGCAGTTGCCGCCGCAACTGCTGAAATGGGACGGATTGCTCCCCGTGACCGCCCGCCACTGCCCCTGCGTGACTTCGTACTTTCCGATGTAAAAATCACTCACGCAGACTTCGTGAACCGGCTTTTCATCCGATCGACCATCGCCGAACGTGTCGCCCATCTGGTAGCAGCCTCCCTTGACGAATACAAACTCCATGCCGGTGACGGGGTCTTTGAAGGCATCGCCGGTGGTCGAAAGCTCCCAATCGGCGCCTGCGCGCAAACCGCGCGGAAAATCCTGCAGGATGTTCCAGGTAATCCGCCTGCCCTTCCCCGGCCTGACTTTTCCCACGTCTCCTTCCACGTGCAGGTCGGCGGATTTATACGTTTTTCCGTCAACTGTGATGGTCAAGCCGACGTCCGCCTGCTGCTCCTTCCCTTCCAGGTCGTAAATCAAAACCAACCGGTTCCCTTCCTGCCTCGCCCTTTCATTCTTCAGCTCCGCCGCAAACGCAGGCAGCGTCATCAACCAGGCCGTCAGGAAAATCAGTATTAAACATGCATTCTTTTTTGTCATCACAAACCTCAATATTTTTTTCGGGGCTGAAGCCCCGGACTACATTGTACATTATGTAGTGCGTACCTTTAGGTGCGCTATAACCACGGGTCTAAAGACCCGGACTACATATAAATGTTGTAGTGCGTGGCTTTAGCCGCGCGGCATTGCGGGTCTAAAGACCCGGACGACATTCAATTTGATGGCCCGGTCCACGTATATCTGATGTAGCGCGTAGCTTTCGCCATAACCACAACGGGTCTAAAGACCCGAACTACATTATGAATTGTAGTGCGTACCTTTAGGTGCGCTAAACACCTCGGACCTATAGCACATTTCTAACATCCATCGCCAACGAGCCGGAATAACCGTATTCCAGATAATACGCAACCAATCCCTTTCTCACGGGGTTATTCAGAATATACCGCAAAACGTCTTCTGTGTCTTCCGTTTCTCTCAAAACATGCTCGTAATAACCGGGTTGCCACAGTTTATTGCCGTCGCCCGTTGTCTTTTGCCGTAAAAACCGATAGCCGGTTCTCTGCTTATAGTCCCGGATAAATTTTTTCAAATCAGAATGCTCATATCTTCCCTCCGCAAGAAAATGCAGATGATCCGGCATGAAGCAATACGCCCATATTGTAAAGCCGTGCTTTCCGCCGCTTTCGGCCAGCATCTCTACCATCTCCTTCACCAGCATGTTATCATTGCCGAAGATACTTTTCCTGTTGTCCGTGCAGACGGTGACGAAATAGCGGTACCGGCCAAGATAATCAAAATCTTTCAAACGCGGTTTCGGTTTGTATTTTACCCGGTTCATTTGGTGATCCGTTCACTGGATTAAAGATTTACGGGGCTAAAGCCCCGGACTACGTTATGTGCTGTAGTGCGTACCTTCAGGTGCGCCAAAACCACGGGAAGGCCCGAACTACATATGAGTTGTAGTGCGTAGCTTTAGCTGCGCGTTTCTTCACGGACCAGAAGGTCCGAACTACGTTTCATAGGTCACGCGAGCCCCGGACTACATTACAAATGTTTTACTGCTGAAGCAATCATAATGCGGGCTTTGAATCTGAAGATATTCGTTTCACGCTCATAAACATCAACCATCCATTTCGCAATGATCGCGTGATGTTTCCGGATAGCGTTAAGCATCGAGTATTTCCCCGATCTTTCTGTTGTTGGCTTCAATGGCTTCCAGAGCATAACGCCAATCGTTCAGATCGTCCTCAAAATCAAAATTTTCTGTCCGGAAACGCTTCTTCGACACTTTCTCATAGCGCCCGTTGTATTTATCCTCAAACATCTTTTTTTCTGCTTCATACTGACTGATGCGCGCTTCCAGCATCAAAACCAGTTGCTCTCTGATCAATTCTTTCTCATCCGCAAAACCGAACTCCGCTAAAACGGGTTTGACCAGTTTCAGAAACCGTCCGTTTGCCTGAATTTTTGTTTTTGATTGCATAATCTTTACCTATGACCTTTCGATGAAGGACTTTATTGTTTAAATCTGAAAGACCGAACCGGACGGAGAATTCACACTGTTGATATAATACTCTTTTTGCGAAAATATCAACTGCGCGAACCGTTTCCATTGTTTCACTTCGCCACGATTTCGTAGGGTAGAATCGCCTCTTCACACCGGCCGATGATTTCCGCAAGCATTACAAAGAATTCATTTACAGGCATGGCTTCGCCCGGCGCAAAGTGCTGGAGAATGTCAATTTTCTGCGACGCTTCCCATGCAAGAACAAAAATGGCTTCTGCGTCCTTATTGTGACCGGCAAGCGTCTGCATCTCCAGCTCTACTTTTGCGTCTTTGGCGGGGAAGACGAAATCACTTCCGGCGGTCAGACGGTTGTCCTTTTCATAAGCGTTTGGAAATAACAGCGACACCGTGTCGTCCGCCATGATGTTAAAGATGGCAACGCCTGCCGCCTTTTTCGTCCTGACGGTTATCCTGGCTTTCTCTCCGCTGCGAAATACGCGGTTGTTGAGCTTTGCGCCAAGCCCGAGCGCCTTTGCCTTTTGTTGAGGAATATAGACATCGGCAATGATTTTCACGCGGTATTCCGGAATGGGCGGGGTGGAGGAGTCTTTCTGGTATTGCCCCAGGGGAAGCCAGGTGACTTTTTCAGCCAAGATAAAACCGCGGGAATAGGTTTTGATGAAATCGGCCGTAACGGCAAAGTTGGTGACCAGCGTGGCGGCTGTGACGGAAACGCCCGCCGCCTGTTCAATGGCCGACGCCCGCGCCCGCTGCAGGGCGGTCAACTGGGACTGCTCGGCGCTCATCCCGACAATGGCGCAGGCGCCTTCGGCCTGGATGCCTTTTCTGACTTCCCCGCTTCGATCCGGATTTTGCTTTGCCGCCGCAGAGACAGGCAAGGCCAATAACAGCAGGATAATCAACAAAAGCGCGTTTTTATGATTCATTATCAACCTCGATCACTGTTTTTTTGCGGGGCTGAAGCCCCGGACTACGTTCATATATTGTAGTGCGTACCTTTAGGTGCGCCAAACCCACGGGGCTGAAGCCCCGGACTACGTTCAAATGTTGTAGCGCGTAGCTTTAGCTGCGCGGCATTACAGGGCTGAAGCCCCGGACAACATCCGTAGATTGTAGTGCGTACCTTCAGGTGCGCCAAACCCATGGGGCTGAAGCCCCGGACGACGTTCAAATGTTGTAGCGCGTAGCTTTAGCTGCGCGTCATTGCGGGGCTAAAGCCCCGTACTACGTTTAAAGGTTACACATGAATCAAAATAACATTTCATGTTCTCAAGGTTCCGACAATATCCTGCAAATTTTTAATTCTGTTTTCGCGCATAAAATGCCGCATGCCGTCGATGATTTCCACTGTGGCGCGGGGATTGACAAAATTGGCCGTGCCGACCTGCACGGCGCTTGCCCCGGCAACTATAAATTCCAGCGCGTCTTCGGTTGTCATGATGCCGCCCATGCCGATCACCGGAATAGCCGCTTTTTGCGCGACCTGCCAGACCATACGCAGGGCCACCGGCTTGATGGCGGGTCCCGACAGGCCGCCGGTGATATTTTTCAGGCGCGGTGTACGGGTTTTCAAATCAATCGACATGCCGGTCAGTGTATTGATGAGGGATACGGCGTCCGCCCCGGCTTTTTCAACCGCCCGCGCAACCAGGGTAATGTCTGTGACATTCGGGGTCAGCTTGACGATAACGGGCAAATGGGTTTCCGCCTTGACGCGGCGTGTCACTTCCGCCGCCGCTTTCGGGTCAGCTCCAAAGCTCAAACCGCCTTTTTTCACATTGGGACAGGAAACATTGACTTCCAGGGCGTGAACACCTTTTACCTGACTCAGTTTTTTAGCAACCTGAGCATATTCAGAATAGCTTTCGCCATAAATATTGGCGATGACGGCGACGTCGTACTGGTGCAAAAAGGGAAGCTTCTCTTCGATAAACGCATCCACGCCGACGTTTTGCAGCCCCACGGCGTTGAGCATGCCGCCTGCCGTTTCCATGATTCGCGGCGGCGGGTTTCCGAGCCGGGGCTTCAGCGACAGGCCTTTGACAACGATGCCGCCCAACTGATTTAAATCAACATAGCCGGCGTATTCCTCGCCGTAGCCGAATGTGCCGGACGCGGTCATGACCGGGTTTTTCAGTTTCAAGCCGGCAATATTTGTCGCCAGAATTTCATCTGTTTTTCCAATACTTTTCAATTACAGCCCTCACGAATGATTTTAATCTTCTTTATCATGGGATTCCATTCATATCAGCGGACCTGAAGGTCCGCACTACGTTATGCTGTGATACGCAGCTGTTTTACGGACCTGAAGGTCCGCACTACATGGAGATAACATTTCCATGTAGTGCGTGGCTTTAGCCGCGCTTATCGGGCCTGCTCAGATGAAAGTAACAAGCGGCCCGGACTACGTCTTATTCCCACATCACATCCTTCAGGTCAAATACCGGCCCGTCCGCGCACACGCGCCGGTAAGCCTTCTCGCCCCGATTATTCCTAATCGCCACGGCACAGCCCACGCAAGCGCCCACGCCGCAGGCCATCCGCTCTTCCAGCGACACCTGGCAGAGATATTTTTCCCCTAAAATGGTTGACAGAGACCGGAGCATCGGCTTCGGTCCGCAGGCGTAAACCGCCGTGTCCTCAGGCGCATACTTTTTCATGTCTTTTTGAAACGCCGCGGTCACGAGCGATTTCTTGCCCAGGGAACCGTCATCCGTGCAGACGACAACTTTATAACAATACTTCCGCAGATGGTCCAAGCCGACCAGGGCATCCGCGGTTTGCGCTCCCAGGTAAAAGGTCATGGTCTCCGTATCACAACAGGATGTTTTGCAAAGATATTGCGCAAGCAAAGACAGGGGCGCAATCCCAATGCCTCCGGCAATCAAAACGATATTCTTTCTCTTCTGGTCCACGGCATAGCTTACACCCAGCGGCCCGGATATTTCCACCTGCGATCCTTTCATCAGCCCGGCCAGGATGGAGGTTCCCTTCCCGGCAACATGATAGAGCAGTTCAACCATACATCCCGATTTTCTCCTGAGAAACGAATAAATACTAATGGGCCGTGAAAGAAATGGATCGAGCAACCCCACGATTCGGATCATCACAAATTGTCCCGGCAGGGGATCGTCAAATCCGGCTGGCAGTCCGATTTTCATCAGGAAAAAATCATGCCGGATTTCTTCGTTTTTTAGAACTTCTCCGATATAAATATCTTTCGCCATCTTTCACTTCCTGTTCTTATTCCGCCCACATGATCAAAGCGGCTTCATGCGTGTCATTGTAATAGTCCGGGCGCTTTCCTTTCACTAGAAAACCGCATTTACGGTAAAGATTGATCGCCCCGTTGTTCGATTCCCGGACTTCCAGGGTCCGGCTGGTGATGCCCGCCTGAGCCGCGATCTCCTTCATGACATTCATCAAGCTGAAAGCAAGCCCCTGTCTGCGGCACTCCTTTCTAACCGCCATTTTATGCAAATGAACTTCATCGGCCACGAGCCAGAAAATCATATAGGCGGCGATCCATGTTTTTCCTTCCGCCTCAATTTTTACGGTCAGGCACTGCGCGTGAGGCAGTTTCAGCTCATCGAGAAACATGCCTTCCGTCCACGGCGACGCAAATGACGCGCGCTCAATCGCCAGAACTTCCTGCAGATCGTCCTTTTTCATCAGATCGACGCTGACTTGCCGCGTGACGTTTTTAGAGGACATTGAAAAATTCCAAGGCCGCGGCCGCAATTAGAAAAATCGCGCAAAAAACGGGAATGGCGCCGCGCAGCTTGATGCTGTTGAGAGCCACCGCGACGCCCAGCAGCGGCAGAAAATAATACATCATGGAAAGCATGGCATTGAAGGAAGCCGGCAGGCGCGGATAAATCCAGATCAGCGCGGGAGTAAAAACGCTTTGTAAAATAAAAAGCAGAATGATATAAAAGGCGGCCACTTTAGCCAGTCCAAAATAAACCGTTCTTTCGATAGCCTTAAGATCACAAGTTTTGGCCGCTTCCAGCGCCTGGTCGGAAAGAAGGTTGTTGGATTCCACAATTTTCACATCAATTTTTTTAGCAATAATGCCGAAGGGAATCGCCATCATGATGGACAATGTCATCAATTCCTTTGTGACGGCTCCCAGCGACTGGCCCGCCAGGATGGCCAAAGACACGGCAAACGCGGCGGCAATGGAATCATTGGGCGGAATGTAAATGCCAATGGGCATGCGGTCGATCCAGAACAGCTCCAGGATCGCGCCGATCATCAGTCCCGCGTAAGGAACGCCAAGAATAATGCCGATGACCGGAGCAATAATGATCGGACGGGAAACCATGGTCTGAACAAAGACGCGATCGAGACAAAGCAGGCCGCCGACAAATGATATGAGAATTATTTTTAAAACCATCACCGCACTCACTCGCTCATGGTTTTACTGAACAATACTCCTGCAAAGCGTCTCTGATACTGACCGCCTTTTCCCTAGGTACACGCTTAAGCTCAACTTCAACACCTTCGTCCTCCAGCAAATGGACAATGTCCTGAATTTCCGTTGCGCATAAAAACACCGACGGAGCGCAGCAGACCTGATATTCTTCATGATGGATATTGCCGATATTGAGTTTTTCAAAATGAAAACCCAACTGATAAGCTTTCAGGGCTTCGGCAATGCCGCCGAATAAGACGATGGTCTTCTTTCCCTTGCCGCGAGCATAAGGATAATGGGCCGCAAAATCATCGACAGAACAAATATTGACTTCTATATCGCTGGGCACAGCCATGCGGATCACGGTATTACAGAAAAAATCTCCGGCGGAATTGTCGTCCACTACCATGATACACTTTGCCTTGATAAACGGCACCCAAGCTTCCAGGATCTGGCCGTGGACCAGCCGATTATCCACTCGCACCAAACTTATGTCGTAGGTTTCCGCCAAGTATTCACCCAATTGCTTTTTTGCTTAAGATCTCACTCGCCAGAGAAATATTCTTTTTGCCGTAATCCTTAATAAAAGTGGCAAATTCATTCAGTGTGGTCTCCGCCTTAATATCGGATACCTTGAGCAGCATCGGCAAATTCACTCCCGTGAGCACTTCCACTTTGCCTTCCTTCATGAACGACAGGGAAATGTTTGACGGCGTGCCTCCGAAAAGATCCGTCAAAATTAAAACGCCCTTGCCTTTATCCAGTTTTTTTATCGCATTACTGATTTCTTTCTTGACATCTTCCACGCCCTTGTTCTGTTCAACGCAAACATGCATCACATCTTTCAAAGGTCCCTTAATCAACTCTGCCGCATGAATCAATTCGTTGCCCAGATTTCCGTGGGTTGTAATCAACACACCAATCAATGTTTCCCCCTTTTGCCGCCATTTGCGCAACACGACAGATGGCGTAATGCTCCGTGCAAATAATGGCAATATCCTTCAAGATAGCAGCGTAAGCTAATGGATTGGTGAACAATTGTCAAGATTTATCGAAAACGGCCGGAAGAAAAATCAAAGATGATAAAACATTAATATTACTAATTATTTTATGATACCGCCGCCGGACATTGTATGGCGTCCGTTAACCCGGATTGCCTTATGATTTGTTTTTGAATTGTTTTTATGATGACGGATTTGCCGGACCAGATATTCACAAAATACCGGGCGCGGGTAATCCCGGTATAAAGTAATTCTTTTGTCAAAACCGGAGCGTCATTATCCGATAAGATCAGCGCGACATGATCAAATTCCGATCCCTGGCTTTTGTGGACCGTCATGGCCCAGGCGGTTTCATGCAGGGCAAGTCTCTCCGGCGCAAATTTCCGAAACCCCTGCCTGGAATCTCGGAAAAACACCCTGAGTTTATTATCCCCGGCGGCATCCCTCAGCACAATCCCGATATCGCCGTTGAATAGTTGCAGACGGTAATCATTCTGCGCCATCATTACCGGCCTTCCTTCATAATAAGGAAGGGAGGGATCAATCAGCCCCGCTTCGGCAAGAAGTCTTTCGATGACGGCATTTATCCGCTGGGTTCCCCAGAAACCAACCCGGAAAGCGCATAACACCCGAAACGCTTCAAACCGTTCAAAAACAGCCTCGGCGCAAACAGGAACGGATGCAACGGCATGAAGGTATCGGCCATAGTGTTTCAGGACATTTTCCCGCAGAAAACCCGGTATCTCTCCGGAGCGGTAAATTTCGGAAAAACGCACATCCGGCAACTTTTCCGCCTCGATCAATTCCAGGACACGCAAACTATCCCCCTGATTGATCGCCTTGCTTAAAAGACCAATGCCGCTATTTTCAGAAAAACGATAATTATGCTTCAACTCGATAATGCAATCCTGAGCGCCCGCCGGCGCATCCGACGACTCTATCTTGGCGCCGCAGATTTCCTCCAAGCGCCGCCCGAACGATCCGGAAAAAACATTCAACCGTTCCGGATGGCAAATACTCCCCAAAACAGCGCCGGCCTCCACGGAAGCCAGTTGATCCTTGTCGCCCAGCAAAATCAGACGCGCATCGGGCGCAAGCGCCGTCATCAGCTTGGCCATCAGCGGCAAATCAACCATTGAAGCCTCGTCAATCACAACCAAATCATACGGCAGTGTATTTTTTTCGTTAAAACGGAAGTAAGGCGAATGCCTGATGACGCCAAGGAGACGATGAATCGTCATGGCCTCTTCCGGTATGCGATTCTTAATAGCCTCCGGACAAACGACATGCTCTTTTGCCTTTTTGACCGACTGTTCCAGGCGCGTTGCCGCCTTCCCGGTCGGAGCGCACAGGGCGATGCGTAACTGATCATTCCCGGCATCCAGCAGGAAAGCCATGATTTTTGTAATGGTCGTCGTTTTGCCTGTTCCCGGACTGCCGGTAATGACGAAAAATTTTCGCATCAGGGCCGCGGCGGCGGCGATGCCCGGCCAGAATATTTTTCCGGAAATCATTTCCGGAAAGTAGCGATGCAGTTTTTCCCGAATCACCGGCAGGGGAATTTCCACATCCTGAACAATCGGCAGACGGGAAAGAATAAAACCGGCAATGTCCTGCTCATATTGCCAATAACGTTGAAAATACAGACGATTGGCATTATCCAGAATCATGGGTTGGAAATCGCCGGGAGCGCCGACGCATGCCGTATTCTTCAAGGCGCGAAGCCAAACCGGCAACTCGGGAAACCGCGCTTGTTCTTCCTGAACTCCGGCTGACGGCAAAGATCCGCCGGCAAATTCATTGAGATGCACGCAAACATGTCCTTCCCGCATTTGACGGCTGACCAAGGCCGACGCCAGTTGAACCGCTTGAGCGTTTTCTTCCGGAGCCAAGGAAGACATAAATCCGCCCAGGCGGAGATCAAATGAGGAAAAATACATGTCCATATTTATTTTTAAGCAGTCCTTTTGCATCATATCACCCGCAATGATCGCATTTTCCGGAAAGACTATGAAGAAGCGCTCAAGCCTTGTCAAGACGATAGTTGTTTTCGCCGCATCTCCTTTTAGTTCCTCCTTCGGTAACATTTTATTTGAGGCAATTCGTTTCTGAAGATTATATTGACATTGCCATTTTCAATCCTTATAATCGCTCCCGATTTATTTTGGGGAAATCACGGATGCATCCTTCATGGTTGCTTTTTTCAATACCGGCTGGGATCGACCGTCCTGTTGTCCCTGGCCGGCGTTGGCGCGATGGTTCTCCTGATGTATATTATCAAACATGAAAGGTCCGGTATAATGAATAAATGGCATGAAAAATTGATTTATGCTTTCCGTGAAACAAAAATTCCCTTCACCGGAAGGCAACGGTTTCCCCGCCTGGCCATGATGATTCTGGGCTGTCTGTTCGCCGGTTTCTCTTTTTCCGGTTCGGCCTCTCCAGCCTGTGCCGCCGATAATTCGGCCTTCCCTTCCTACGGCAAAGGCTCCTGGGAATTGACGATCTTCACGGATTACTTTTGTCCGCCCTGCCAGAGAGCGGAAAAGGAACTGGCGCCGGAACTGGAAAGGCTTCTGACCAGAGGCGATGTTAAAATTACTTTTGTGGACTATCCGGGGCATGGCAAAAAATCGGCTCTCTACGCAAAATATTTTCTTTACGCCTTGGCGGCTGATAAAAGCCATCAAAATGCATTGAAGGTGAGACGTATTCTCTTTTCCCTTGCGCCGCAAAAGAAATTCGAGCAGGAAAACGCTTTAGCCGCCGCTTTGAAATCAAATAAAATCGCTTTGAAGGTGACTGATCCCAAACCCGTTTACCAGGAATGGGAGGCCTTGATCAAACGCTACGAGGTTAACGCGACCCCCACCTGCCTGCTGCGTTTTTCCAGCACTTACACGAAAAAATACAGCGACGCGGACCAGATCAGAACAGGCCTCATTCCCGAACTGCAAAAGCGTTTTCCAAAAGGAAAGAAGGAATAGCGGATAGCGAAGTTTAGCCTGGCAGAAGCGCTTTCTCCGCCTGCTCAATGAGTTTTTCGGACGGCCTGGCAAAAAAAATGCCGTTGGATCTTCCCGCTTCTGAATTTACCCCGCGCAGGAAGAAATAGTAAACGCCGCCAAAATGCTTTTCATAAGCATATCCGGGAAGCCTTTTTTTGAGATACCGATGAAGCGCGACTGTATAAATCAAGTACTGAAGGTCGTAAAAGGATTTGCTCATCTCCTCCTCTAAGTGGTCCGGCGCGTAGTCTGCGAAACGTTCTCCCAGGTCATTGGACTTCCAGTCCGCCAGGAAATACCAGCCGTTATATTCGAACACCAGATCGATGAATCCCTTTAAAAAGCCCTGAACCGGAGGAAAATTTAATTTCTTCCTCTCTCCTGTTTTTTGCCGATGTTCCGACTGTTCCAGCACGGACATCAGCTTTGCGGGAGAAATATCCCGCAGGGGAAAATAAAATTCCACTTCCTTGAGGCAACGGGCCTTGTCGACCCGGGAAAGATTGAATGCACTGCCTCCGGGACATGTCAATTCCGCATGGACAAGTTCTTCAAGCATTTTCAAGATAACCGGCTGCCATTGAACGGAATAATCAAACTTTTGCAAAGTCTCTTGCACAAGCGTCCGCGCCTGTTCTTCCCTTACGCCCGTAAAATCCAACTTTTCCAATATTTCATGCAATAATATTCCAGACGTCACCCCGGGAGGGAAGAACAGGATATTCTCCTGCGTCCTTGCTTCGGACGCAGCTTCTGAATGATGCATGAAACCGATTTCTTCATCCCATTCCAAGCCGTCCTGCGAGACCTGGGTCAAATAGGTGTAACTGGCTATTTTCCACCGATGACTTATCCGGCCTGTAAATTCCCGATAAGATATTTCCTCCGTTCCTTTTTCCGGCGGCCGCTTCTCCATTACCGGAAGAGACAGGATATTAACAACCCGGATGTCTTCCGGAGCAAGAACGGCAAGCGCATTTATCTGGTCCGTCAGGTCGCCGTTGCTTAAAGCATCCTCCTGATTCAGCCAGAACGACCGGTGGAAAAGATACGAAACGGCGCTGGATTGCGTGTCTTTAATATTTCCCCAGACAAAATAGCAGCGGTATTTCGCGCGGGTAAGGGCCACATATAAAAGGCGGCAGTTTTCCGCCAAAACTTCCCGGTCATATAATTCCTGATGGACAGAGATATTTTCCGAACCCAAATCGGCAGTCGCCCGCCACCCGTTTTTTTCATCATGAAAACAAAGCGGCAGCGTGTCTTTTTGTTTCGGACCTGTTTCCCAGGCAAACGGGCAAAAGCAGACCGGATACTCCAGGCCCTTGCTTTTATGAATGGTGACAATACGGATGCAATCCAGGTCTGTTTCCAGCCGCAATTGCTGATCTTCCTGTTGATTATCATTTTCCGCGGACATGCTCTCCAGCCACTTCAGCAAATCCGGCGGACTCATCCGGTTGAGCTTTTGCGCCTGGAACAATTGCTCAGCCAAATGAGCATAATTGGTCAGCCGTCTTTCACCATCGGGGAAAGAAGCGATCCGCGGACGGGCGCTTTCCCGCTCCAGCAAAATATTGAACATCGGCAGGAAGCCTTTTGTCCGCCATAACTCACTGTAATTTTTGAACTTCGTCATCAAGACATCCATACGGCCGCCGTCTTCGGAACAGGCCGCAATGTCATGCGCCTGCATAGTAAAAAAAGAAGTCGTCAGCGCGGATAAGACATAACCTTCGTTTTCATGATGAACAACGCCCAGCAGCAACCGGCGCAGTTCCTGAGCTTCATCCGAGGAAAAGACACTTTCCGCGGAATAAATGACGGAGGGGATCCCGGCCTCGTTCAGCATTTTTTTGAAGGTGATGGCTTCCGTATTTTTGCGAACCAGAATGGCTATGTCGCTTCCGGCCAGAGGTTTTTCTCCGATAAACGCTTGCTGATCATGGCCGGAATGAACAAGGCCGGCTATTTCCGCGACAACGGCGCGATAAATCAGTGATCGGACCGCTTCAACACCCAGGGGTTTTCCATCCTCGCCTCCCGGCGCAAACCACCATTGCAAACCGGCCGGATCTTTCCCTTCAATCTCCAGCGGAGTTATTTTCAATTCCGGCGCCTGCGTTACCCGATGATAGGGAATTTCGCCATAAACAAATGATGGCCCCGTCTCTCCGAACAAGGTGTTGATGGCGTTAATCAGAGAAGCGGTGGAGCGCCAGTTATACTCCATGGTATAATGATGATCAACGCTTTTGGCGGCCCGGAGATAGGCATAAATATCGGCGCCGCGAAAACTGTAAATGGCCTGTTTGGGATCGCCGATATAAAATAAAACCGGCTCCGTCCGACTTTTGCCTGTTCCAAAAACAGATTGCAGAATGGCGAATTGCAGGGGATCTGTATCCTGAAACTCATCAACCAGCGCCGCGCGGTACTGCTGGCGCAGAAGTTCGGCAAGCCCCGCCCCTCCCGGACCGGAAAGCGCCTCGGAAGCACGCAGGAGCAAATCGTCAAAACACAGGACATTTTTCCCGCGCTTCAGACGGGAAAAACCGGCGCGGGCCGATTCCAGAAATTCTTTCTTCAGTCCGGCAAGGTAACGATTCAGCTTCTCTTGCAGACATGCAGACCGTTCCAGCGTCTTCCGGCAGAGATTGAAAAAGGGATGTTCCGGCGTCAGATGGTTTTTCTTTGTCTTTTCCTTCAAGTATTGCGCGCTTAACTTCCGCAGACAAACGGGCGGCGGAATCGTTACATCAACCAGGCCCGTCATGTCTTCGATCTCCAGGATCAGGCCGTCCACTTTTTTTCCATAAACGACGCCGCTTAGCGCTTTGCTGCGCAGAGCGGCGACAATGGCCTCCCGATCCGTGCGCCACAACAATTTGAACTGTGCAAGGTCTTCCCGCAATGAAGCCAGATCCTGTTCAAATTCACCCATTGAAAACGGATCGAAATCAGGAATGATTGTTAAATCCGGTTTGTAAAGAACCATCCGCAGCAGCTCAAGCAGCAAGTCAATATTCATGTTGCAAGCCAGCGCGTATTGAACAATCACCGGATGATTTCCATAAAAACGCCGCCGCCAGAAATCCTCGACAAACTCCCTTTCCAGCCTTTGCTGATTGCCGATAAATTCCATGTCAAAGAGAACGCCGCCGGCAAAAGCATTGTCCATCAAAATCCGCTGACAGAAACCGTGGATGGTATAGATGGCGGCTTCATCAAAATTCGCCAGAGTTAAACTCAAATGTCCGTAAATCCGTTTTCGTTCCCCGGGATCGGCATATTTGTTTAACAGATTCCTCAGGAAGGGAGATGATTGATCGCTTCCGGTGGAAAATGCGGTTTGTGCGCTCGCAACCATTTGGCGTATGCGGCTTTTAAGCTCGGCGGTAGCGGCGTTGGTATAAGTAATCACCAGCGCCTGGCGGGCGGCCATATTTTTTTCCACCAGCAATCTCAGATATAAACCGGCCAAGGCATGCGTTTTACCAGCGCCGGCGCTTGCCTCAATAAGATTGACACCCGAAAGCGGACAATTGAAAAGGTCAAAAGGCGTCATAAATGGTTACTCCGGTTTTTCCAAATGCATGCATAGATCTTTGAGAAGGTTTGCCGCCGTTTCTTCGAATTCATCATCGATCGGCATAACGTTTTCATAACATATTTTGCAGGCCGCATCCTGAGCTTCCGCGGCCATCCGGCCGGAATCGTCTCCCAGCCAAGCCAGTTTTGCGGATCGGATGGCTTCTTCATATGATTTATTCCTGATCCATAATGTCTGAGCATACTCCCACGACGCGCGGACAAAAAATTTCAGCGGCTTTGTCCGGCCCAACCGGTAATACCGGATAAACACCTCAAGCATTTCTTGAGCATTGTCCACCGGTCCGAACTTCCAGCAGTGATCTTCGCCTAAAAGAAGGCTGGTTTTCGGATAGACCTCACCCGGCGCGGCATTTTGAATCAGGTGGAAAATCCAGGCGCTTAAATAATCATTTGTCTTCAACCTGGCCATTCTGTATTGAATCCGATAATTTTTATAAAGATTGTCCAATGTTCCCGTCAGGCGGCAATCGCCTGCCTGCAAATCAACATGGTATTTTTCCGGCTCCCGTCCTTTCAGATGCTGCGCCAATATTGCCGCATAATTCCTGGCCTGACGATTCAATAATTGAAAGGCGTAGTCCCCGGCGCCGCCCACCGGCAGGACGCCTCCGGCTCTCTTTTGCCGTAAAACCATTTCATCGCCGCATCCTTCCAAATGACTTTCCACCAGGGACTGTTTTATCCAATACGCGCTCAGAGAATCAATGGCGAAAGGCTCGCTGCCGTTTTCCTCCGTCGGGAGAGTTCGCGGCAACCGCAAATAAAGGCGATTCTCCAGAAAATACCGGGACGGATTGCGGTAAAAAAGCAGCAAATCGCTAATGGCCAGCACCCCGGATGATTCGGGAATTGTTGGAAGAGCCGCTTCCGCAAACAGCTCTTTTTCTCCTTTTCGGTCAAGGATCGCACGGGCGGCCTGATAATTTTGTTTCGAATAGCTGAACAGTTTTTTATCTTCGCCAAAATACGCCGGTGAAAAAGCATGCAGGCGGTGTCTCGAGGTGAAGACTTCCGACAAAGGCCGATCGTGATCACCGCGGTAGTTTTTATCGATATAATCCAGAAGCTCGCAAACCAGCACGGAAGGCAGAATTGCGCCATTGTCCGTCGCGCTCCGGCCGACATAACTTATCACCAAATTGTCTCTGGCGGCCAAAAGTGCTTCCAGAAAAAGATACCGATCATCATTTCTCTGCAAACGGTCCCCCGCCCTGGGATTCGTTTCCATAATATTAAAACCGATTTTCCGATCCCGGCGCGGAAAGGCATCGTTGCCCATCCCCATCAGGCAAATCACGGCCATGGGAATGCTGCGCATCGGCAAGAGCGCGCAAAACGAGACACCTCCCGCCAGAAAGCGCGCCCCCTCCGTAGAACCGGCAAGGGCTTCCTGAAGATAACTTTTTAAAATAACCAGTTCAATGCGCCCGGTGAATTTTGCCGCCCGGTGTTCGGCTTCTATTCTTTTCACCACTTGCCGGAGAGCGAATAATTCATTGCGATACACATCGGATGAAGGCAGGAAATTCTCATAAATATTTTGCAGAATCACACACCAATCGTCCAGCGGATGGGGCGCAAGCAGGATATCCCGCAACCGGATCACATTTTCCCAGAAATTTAAGAAGCAGCCAAGGGTTTCGGCCTGTACCGATTCAATCTCGCCATAGGGCAGAATATCTGCAAACAATTCCTGCCTGCGTCCGTCAAACGCATAACCAGCCAGAAGCCGATCCAGCCCCTGCCGCCAGGTATTTTGTTCAAACGGCGGCAGATCATAGAACTGACGGTGGGAGGCGTCAATTCCCCATTTTATATGTGTTTCCGAAACCCAGTGGCGGATCAGTTCCAGATCGGCGGCTGTTAATCCGTATTTTTCACTGATGGCGGCATTGTCCAGCACTGATAAAACATCCTTCGCCGTGAAACGGCTTGCCGCCAAATCCAGAAGCGCCATCACACCATGCGCGGCAACGCTTGCGGAAAAATGCCCGCGGTCGGTAATGGTATACGGAATCTTCGGTTCTCGCGCTTCAAATACCGCCTCAATATAAGGTGCGTATAATTCAATATCCGGCGTCATCACCAGAATATCCTGAGGAGTCAACCGGTCATCCTTTTCGAAAAGTTTAAGCAGCACATCGTGCAGGGTTTCGACCTCTCGAAGCGGACTGTGACAGGAATGAATCTGGATGGAATCATCTTCCGAAGGCCGGCGGGTTTCCGCTTCCTCCGCGTCCGGTTCCTTCAACAGGCAGATATCGGACTGAATCGTGGAAAGAAGAGTTTTGGCGTCCGGTTCTTCAAATAAATCAGCATACTCAACGGGAATATCACCCATCATGCGGAAAAAATCCCTGCCCTGCTTTCCCCAGGATGCCAACAGAGAATTTCCGCTTTCCAAGTGCAGCAGTTCATCATCCATATTGAATAGACGGCTGGATGATTTTTCAAGAGCAACGCCAATTTCACGCGGGGATCGGATATCCGCCCAGAATTCCTGCGAAGGATTTAAGTAATAATAATAAACCGGCAAATGGGTCGACAGAAATGAAAATATTTCCCAATAATAAGGCGGCAAATAGGAAATCCCGAAAATGGATAAGCGCTGCGGTAAAACTTCTTTACAAAAAGGCCTTTTTTTTGCGGCGGATAAAAATAACCGCCGCAGTCTGGCCGGATGCATGGAGCCTTGCGCTGCGACAATCATCTTCCAGAGTTTAGACTGCCAGATCTCACGGGAATCTTTGATTGTGCCCTCTTCCCACCCAAGAATCATTTCCGGGCGGAAAATCAGGTATTGATCGAACGTCGATGCTATTTTTCTGGCCAATTGATACATTTTACGCAGATCGCCTTCATCACCCAGATAATGGCGAAGCGGCAAAAAAACGTCATCTTCAATCACGCGCGGCAAGAGATCCAAAATCTTCCAGGTCATAACCTGTTCATCAAAAGACAGATCCGGAGCATATTCAGGAAGAAAGGCTTGGAATATCTCCTCCAGATACTTTTTGGGAAAGGTAAAACGGTAATTGGCGGCAATACCATGCCTTCTGGCCAGTTCCAGCAGGACCCACCTGGCCATGCCGGCGCTCTGAACAACAATTATTTCTTCAGCCAACGGGTTTTCAAGCGGCTTGTTCAACTGTTCGGCAAAACAACGAGACAGTTTTTCCAATTTATTGCTGACAAACACTTTCATGATTGCTTTTTCCACTTACCTGAATTAAATAATAAATATCATAATTCATAGAAGGACGGTTAAAATATTTTGCCCATGACTTATTCACTTAATACAACAGAAGATTATCATACCAACAAAATGCGTTCGCTCGGTTGGGAGTTGACCGTCTGCAACGCCCTTTACCAGGAAAACAGTCCCTGCCGTAAAGCGCTTCGGAATGACGCATCCTTCGGCGTGCAGCTTTTCCACTTTCTGGAAAAGTTAATCCCGCTGGCCAACTTGAAAACCATTCTGGAAGTCGGCGGCGGCACGGGATATGTGATGAAGGATCTGCTTTCTCTTTCTTCCGGCCTTCAAGCGACCATGCTGGATATTTCACCCTTTCTTCTCCAAAAACAGAAAGAAACGCTGTCCGGCTTTTCCGTGACCTTCCGGGAAATGGATTTTCTGAAAATGTCCATGTCCGAACTGCAAAACTTTGACCTCGTAATCCTGAACGAAATACTGGGCGATTTTCCCACCTTGATCCCGCAGAAAGGAAATTCCGCTCCCGAAGATCCGGAAACGCGCCGCTGGGCAGGCAAAATCTTCGATTTTGATGAAGAATATTCTCTCAATTTTACAGCGGATGAAACCATCAATATCGGCGCCATCATGGCGCTGGAAAAGCTTTGCGGCGCCCGCATTCCCTATATTTATTTGAGTGAACATAGCTGTGAAGCGTCCTGTGACAATCCGTCCTACCCGCAAATGAAGTTTACCGCGCCCGGAATGCCGGAAAAAATACCGCTTCAGGGACACGATGAATTCACCGTCAAATTTTCTCATTTGGAAACAATCGCCCGGGCGTTTCGCTACAAAGTCATCCGCGGTCAGTATATCGACATTTTGCCCATCGATTTCAACGAAAAAGTGCAGGCGGCATTGCGTTCCAAAACACCTCTCTCCGACGCGCAGGAAATTCTCAAGCATTTTGTTTATGACCTATACAAGTATGAATACCTGGTTCTGATCAACGATTCGAAAAAGAAAGGGTAAAAAATGAAAATCATGCAAATCACCTCCGTCAGTTTCGTAATATTGCTTCTTTTTTGTCTGGACGCTCTCGCCTTCCGTTGCGGCTCCGGTCTGGTCACAAGCGGCGACACAAAGGTTCAGGTCTCTGTAACCTGCGGCAATCCAACATCTAGGGAAAAAACATGCCAGGACCATCAATCAACAGCCAAAAGAGATAAAAACGGAAAGATCATCAAATCGAAAAAATGTGCAAGCAAACAGGAGGTCTGGTATTACAATTGCGGCGATAATGATTACATTTACGCACTCGCTTTTGAAGGCAACAAACTGGTCAAAGAATCGACGGAAGGAAGGGGCAACGGAAAATCCGACTGTAGGGGGAAATAAACGGCCGACCGATATTCATTCCGGCCTCAATAAGAAATTCTGAAACTGGAATAGTTTCCGGAGCAAGTTTCTTCTTCCACGGCGACATGCTCCACACGGGCAAAGGGCGGGCCTGACCAGCACCAGGCCAGCATTTTATCAACATTCCTGTCTTCGCCTTCAAATACAGCCTCCACGCGTCCGTCATCCATGTTTCGCACCCATCCGGTAAGATGAAGATTGATCGCGGCTCGCTGTGTTTCCGCCCGGAAAAAAACGCCCTGCACTTTCCCGCTGACATAGACATGGATTCTTTTCATGGTTCTTACCTGCCGACAAGTTTTAAAAATTCTTCTTCGCTGATCACGGGAATGTTTTGCAGGCGCGCTTTGTCCAGTTTTGATCCCGGTTCGCTGCCCGCAACGACATACGCTGTTTTTCCCGTTACTGACGATTGAACAATGCCGCCCTGCGATTCCACAATCGCCTTTGCTTCGTTTCTGCCCATGCTGGAAAGCCCGCCGGTAAAAACAAAAGCTTGTCCCTGAAGTGTCGGATGGCTCAAGATGTCTCGCTTTTGAGGCGAAAGACCTGCCCGATAAAACTTTTCCATAACCTTTTTGTTTTTATCCTCGGCAAAAAATTCGACTATACTTTGCGCGATTTCCGGACCTATTTCATTGAGCACCGTTAAATCATCAACGCTTGCGTTCATCAGATTTTCCATGCTTCCGAAATGCCTGGCGAGAATTTTGGCGGTTCGTTCTCCCACATGGCGAATGCCTAGAGCAAAAATGAATTTGTCCAGCAGAGGCGTTTTGGATCTTTCAATGGCATCGAGAAGTTTTTCAACTGATTTTTTTGCCTGCCGGTCCAGCGCCAGCAGCTGCTCTTCTTTCAAAAAATATAAATCAGCCGGATCGCTAATCAGCCGGACATCAAAAAGCTGAGCCGACACTTTTTCGCCAAGCCCTTCAATATCCATCGCGCCCCGTGAAGCAAAATGACGAATATGCTCCTTGATTTGAGCAGGGCAGGACAGATTGACGCAGCGATGCGCGACTTCGCCTTCCTGCCGCACGATTTCCGAACCGCATTCCGGACAGCGGCGCGGCATGCAAAATTCTTTTTCCTGTCCGGTCCGATTTGATAAAATAACCTTGACAACCTCTGGAATAACATCTCCCGCTCGTTGAATGACAACCGTATCGCCAATCCGGATATCCTTTTTGAGAATCTCATCTTCATTATGCAGCGTGGCGCGGCTGACCATTACGCCGCCCACATTGACCGGTTCCATGACGGCCACCGGCGTCAGCGTACCCATCCTGCCCACCTGAACGATAATATCCTTAATCACGGTTTTTTCCTGAACCGCCGGAAATTTACAGGCCAACGCCCAACGGGGAGAGCGGGACACATTACCCAGGATTTCCTGTGTGGCAAGGTCATCAACCTTGAGCACAACGCCGTCGATTTCATAAGGAAGGTTTGGACGAATTGAACCAATATATTCAAAATAGCCGATGCAGGCGGAAATATCCGTCGCCCGTTGAATGAGTGGATTAACAGGGAATCCCCATCCGCTCAAAGCCTGCAGGATCTCCCAGTGGCTGGAAAAGCTTGCCCCCCAAACAGAACCAATGCCGTAGAGAAAAACGCTCAGGGAACGTCGTGCGGTAATTTTCGGATCAAGCTGGCGA
Source organism: uncultured Smithella sp. (assembly GCA_964491435.1). Lineage (GTDB taxonomy): Bacteria > Desulfobacterota > Syntrophia > Syntrophales > Smithellaceae > UBA8904. Next base: position 4,904 of record CAZBGE010000027.1, on the reverse strand, counting down.
AGCGAACCGGCGGCGGCGTTGCGGGGATTGGCAAACTGGTCTTCTCCCTCTTCATCCCGGCGGCGGTTGAGCTTCTCAAACGGCTGCCTTTCCATGTATACTTCCCCGCGGATCTCAATGAACTCCGGAATCGGGTGCCATGTGCTTCTTTTCATCTTTAACGGCAGAAGCGAAATCGTTTTCAGATTTTGTGTAACGTCTTCTCCCGTTGCGCCGTCGCCGCGCGTCGCGCCATGTACAAAAAGGCCGTTTTCGTAAATCAGATTGACCGCCAGTCCATCGAGCTTGGGTTCAGCCACATATTCAATCTTATCAACTTTTGCCAGACGCCGGATGCGCAGATCAAAATCATGAATTTCCTCGGGTGAAAAAGCATTGGCCAAACTGAACATGGGTTGAGGATGACGGAAAGATGAAAACCTGGCCAGCGGGGCCGCCCCCACTCGCTGCGTGGGAGATGAAGCCAGGTCATCATCAGGATAGCGCGTTTCCAATTCCTGAAGTTCCCGCATCAAGCGGTCGTACTCGGCGTCGGATATTTCGGGAGCGTCCTGCTGATAATAACGGAGATTGTGATATTCAATAATTTTGCGTAATTCGGAAATACGAGCCGCCGCTGCATCTTTGTCCATCACTTTACCAGCCGCAAATCCGGTTTTCCCGTTTTTCTCTTCGGGACGGAATGATCTTTATCCGTATTGTCCTTTAATAGTTGCTCATTGAAAATGGCGTTTTTCACACGTATTGCGTTGATAATCGAAAAGATTACCACGGACTTTTCCCATTCCGGCGTAAAAGAAAATTTTTCCATTCCGGTTTTGTACTTTTCCCATAGAGACATGAGAGAGGCTTCATCCAGATACAGGATATTTTCCGCAATTTTATTTAACGATTCTTCCAGCTTGCTCATTTTTTAATTTTAGCCCTGCTTGTCCTGAAAGTCAAATTAAAAGCTTTTCCCATGAAATAATACATAAATAACGCTTGTTTTTTTTTCATCTTGCCGCTAATAAATCACGGAAAAGATGATGAATGGAAATAAAGTCAAAATAGGCGTCTTGTCCGACACTCACATTTCCTGCTTTGACGGGAATTTAAAAACTATTCTTGACGAACATTTTTCTGATGTTGACTTGATTTTTCATGCCGGAGATTTAGTAGATTTATCAGTTCTTGAACTCTTCGGCGATAAAGAGGTCAGAGCAGTTTGCGGCAATATGGATAATCAGCGGGTAAGGCAGGAGCTGCCCGAACAACGGCTGATGGAAATAAATGGGTTTAAAATCGGTCTCATTCATGGATGGGGCTCACAAGAAGGCATTGAAAGAAAATTGGCAGACCGGCTGGGCAAGCTTGACTGCATCATATTCGGTCATACTCATTATCCGGTCAACAAAATCATAGACGGCATTTACTTTTTTAATCCGGGATCCGCGGTCGATAAACGATTCGCTAAAAACAGAAGCATCGGCATCCTCGAAATCGGCAAATATATAACAGGCAGGATCATCACCATCAAATGAAGCAATTAATCAAAATCAGGTGTTTGAAGTATGGAATCAATGTGCGCGCCTTGGCGGATGGAATATCTCAAGGGTGAAAAACCGGATGGATGTGTGTTTTGTAAATGTTCCATCCGCTGCGATGACTATGTCGTATTCGAAGGAAAAACCTGTTTTGTCATGCTCAATCGCTACCCCTACGTCAACGGTCATTTAATGGTCATACCCGAACGTCATCTGGGCGATATTGCAGAGCTAACACAGGAAGAACGCATCGAGATATTTTCCCTGCTGGACGCGTCCGTGAAAGTGCTGAAAGAAGCAATGAATCCTCAGGGGTTCAATATCGGCATGAATCTGGGAAAGGCAGGCGGCGCCGGTATTGCCGAACATGCACACGTTCATGTCATCCCGCGCTGGGAAGGCGACACCAACTTCATGACTGTAATCAGCCAAGTTCGCGTCATTCCTGAAGATCTGGCGTCAACCGCCGCAAAACTTTCGCCTCTTTTCAAAAAATACATCCAGGAGGTTTGAACGCCATGAGAATCTTTTATTTAATTCTCACAATTCTTTTCGCATTTTTCATTGTCACCTTTTCAAACTTCAATTCGGGACCTGTAACGATTAAATACTACTACTTACGAGATATTGTCGTCCCTGCTTACATGCTCATTTTTATCGCCCTGCTGGTTGGTGTTATTATCACGGGATTTTTAGGCGTGGTCGAAAGATTCCGTCTAAACCGCACAATTAGCCGCCTGAATAAAATCATTCGCGATTTGCGCAAAGAATTGCGTGATCATGAAGCACCACCCATCATTGAAGAGCGCAAGAAAACATTACCCCCGACATCATCACCATGAACAACGATCCAAAATTTATCACCGACGCCTCCCTGTCAGGCCTGGCCAAATGGCTCAGGATAATGGGCTTCGACACCATCGTTTACGGCGGCGAAGCAGGACGGCCGATGATGCGCCAGGCATCAGGCGAACATCGCATCCTTCTAACCCGCAGACGGGATATGATGGAGAGGCAATTTTCAGGCGAAGCGTACTTATTGCCGCCGGGAAACACCGGACGGCAACTCTGTTTAATTATCAGCAAGTTATCATTGGAAGTTCATTTTGAAAAAATGTTCAGAATTTGCCTGATTTGTAACTCACGGCTTCATCCGGTCATACGGGAAAATGCGCGGGATCTGGTGCCGCCTTATGTGTTTGAAAATTGCAGGGAATATAATCAGTGCGACCATTGCGGAAAGATTTACTGGCCCGGCACGCACTGTCGAAACGCCCTGCTGTTTCTGAAAAATAATAATATAAAAATATCATTATGATACTCTTCATACGATTAAACATTCTTTAAAGCACGCGGGATATCAGAGCATTATGGTAACTCCGGCCTTCAGCCTTTCGCACATGGCGGGAAAACTGTGCTATAAGAGTTTTTACGGCAAACGATACGATGAAAAACGATTACAGACCCCTGAGGGATTCCGGGCGCAGCAGGGCGCGATCTTTTCTTGATAATAAAAAATTAAGCTGCCGGAGAACTTGATCCCGGTCTTTGGGCATGGAGCCCCGAATCGAATAATAATTGGAAGCGTGCATGGAGCTGAAAAAACAGTTGGAGAAGGTTGACTTTTCAACCATAATCTTTAACTCCAGCAGAGAATCAAAAGGATTCACCGGTTCGAACCGCCCCTGAACCATTTCCTGATAGAGACTCGTTCCCGGTATGAGAGTAAGGGTCAGGGCCCCGGCATAATCCGGGTCCATTTCTGTCAGGATTCTTGCCGTTTCCATCGCATGCCGCTGGCTGCCTTTGACTCCGCCCAGACCGAGCAGAACCGTCACGGACAGGAGCATGCCGGATTCCTTGACTTTTCTTGCTGCCTCCACCATCTGCTGGTGGGTGACGTTTTTCCGGATATCGCGCAACACCTCGTCATCGCCGCTTTCCACGCCAACGTAAAGGATCCCGAGTTTCTGTTCCTTCAGTGTTCTCAATTCCTGCGCGCTCCGCCGCAAAATATCCTGGGGGGTGGCGTAACTCGCTACCCGCTCCAGGGCGGGAAATTTTTCATTGAGATACTGCAAGACCTCGAGCAACCGGGGGTATGGATAAACCAAGGCATCCCCATCCTGAAGAAATACCCTTTTCCCATCCCATTCACCGAGAATTTCATACACAATGTCAGGTTGACCGGTTGACCATCTGCGATGATTCCGATACAGGAACATGGCCTCGATTTCACGCTTTACGTCATCTGGTTCGCGTAGGCCGAGGCTGGAACAGGAATATGCACAAAAGGTGCACGTGTTATTTGAGCACCCAGACGTTACGGGCAGATAATAACTGGCATGCTCGCTTGGCGGTCTGATGATTCCGGGTCTAATAAACGGCATCTCTGAATCCTGAAATTATGATCTTTCCCCGCTACTCCAGGGTTACGGTCGCCGTCAGATAAGAAAAAGTCTCCGCCGGTGATCCCCATATCGACAAAGCAATGTTATTATACTTTCGGTTCAGATCTTTCTGCGGATACCAGGGATCGGGTTGGACGGTTACGGGAACCCTAGAGGATATATTGGCGACGGCGGGCTGATACCAATCGTACCGGTCGCCCGGCATATAAACACTCCATTTCTGTCGATCCGTCTTGAATACGACTCGTCCGGACTGATCAACGGCAATCAGCATAAAACCATAGCTTCCCCCCCGGCGCCCTCCGACGGTGAAAACGTCTCCATTTTTCAGTCTGGCGGACGCAGAAAAAGCAGGTTGTGGCGCCTCATCACCGCGCGTTTTGAAAGAAGGTTCATAGCGTCGGAGAGGGACGCCATTGAGATAAACATCGGCGTCATCTGCCATATGCCAGTAGAGAGTTACCGGTATCTCCTCCCCGGCAGGTCTGCTGTGAATGGGAGTGAAGCTTTCTTCAAAAGAGATACCGATTACATCATCTTTATGCACCGGAACACTGACAACACGGCCATCTTTCGTGAATACATTCATTGCGGCAAAGGCACAGACTGACGCGGTTAAAACAAAAAATACGATACAAAGCACGATTGGGGGATATTTGTTTCTGTTCTTCATATTATTTTTTCTCCTTTTAAAGCGGGGGAATTTCATCAAAGCACCTTCAACAGTATGCCTTGGAAGTATAAAAGACGCATATTTTCCTGTCAAGAAAATCCTCGCCAGTGTCAAGCCAATATAGAAATGTCCTATTTTCACCAAAATAGAAATGTCCTATTTGATCTTCATCATGGAGATATCCACAGTCTTCTCGAAGCAGCCCTTCCGCGGAGCATGGCTGAGAGAAGGCTGTGGGTATCTTGAACTGGTATAGTCATAGCGGACACCTCGAAAAGAGTGATATAGAGAATA
>CAZBGE010000026.1:0-31369 GCA_964491435.1 uncultured Smithella sp. | reverse complement strand
TTCGGCGGCCATTGCGGTTTTATTGATTTCTTCCCCTACCGGCGCTGGTACAATGACGTGATTGCGGAAATGGTGGATGGTAAATGGTGAATGGTGGATGGTGAATAGTGGATAGTGGATGGGCAATCGCGGAGCTTTGTAGTACGGGTCTTCAGACCCGTTGAAGCACTGGAAATGAAGGTGCGGACAACATTTTGATTTACATGAATGCAGACCGGCATAACAAGCAAACAGCCATAGGATGGTTATGGATTTAAAACTGCTTGAACACAAAAACGATTTTCCGCTGTACGTCCTGGAAAAGCTGAACCGGACCCCCGTTGACTTTCGTGAAAAGCACTGCTCGATTGTTCAGTCCAACGCCGCCGGGGCCAAGCACCGGGAAGCCGGCGTGGTGTTGCTGCTGCATTATCAGCGTTCAGAATATGTCTTTCAGTTGATTAAACGTTCGGAAACCGTCGCCCAGGGGGGCGACATCAGTTGCCCGGGCGGCATGCTGGAACACTCGACGGACGAAATGTTGAGCCATATTTTATGCAAAACAGACATTGTCCGCTTCGCCGATAACCGGAGCTTGCGGAACTTGCCCGATAAAGACGAAGAGACAGCCTCTCTCATCAGACTGTTCCTGATGAACTCCCTGCGGGAAGCCTGGGAAGAAATCGGCCTGAGTCCTCTCAATGTAGGTTTTCTGGGCGCTCTGCCCTCTTATTCGCTTGTGCTGTTTTCACGCACGATTTTCCCTTTGGTCTGCCTGATTAAGGAGCCATGCGAATATCAGGTGAATGGCGAGGTGGAAAAAGTACTGGAAATTCCCCTGCGCTTTTTTTTCCAGCAGTCTTTTTACGCGACGGTGGAAGTCGGCTCGGGGGGGGGGAATTCCCATTCCGGATACCAATGGCAGGCGCCTTGCCTGGTCATTCCGGACGGAGACGGCGATGAAGACATCCTCTGGGGAGCGACATTTAACATCATCACCAATTTTTTGCGGATCATCACCGGCGATGCTTTCTCCGTACCGCCGCCGGCGCGCACCGTTCAGAAAATCCTCGCGCCCCATTACGCCGGAAAGCGCGGGTAATATGAGTTTTATATACGTTCAGCACACAAAAGTAGATACGCTCATCTTTGATTTTGACGGCACCCTGGCCAAATTGAATATCGATTTCGCTCAGATGCGCCGCGCCATTGATGAACTTGTTTCCGCCTACGGCCTGGCTCCGGAAATGCTTCAGCACCGTTTTGCGCTGGAAATGATCGCCGAGACCTGCGCTATGCTGGAAAAAAGTTCGCGCAGTCAGGCGCTGTCTTTTCAGAAAGAGGCTTTCCGGATCATTGAAGAGATGGAAGTGGCAGCCGCGCAAAGAGGAGAACTGTTCGACACAACAAAAGACCTGCTGACCAGTCTCCGGCATCATGCCATTGCCACGGGAATCATCACCCGAAACTGCGCCAAAGCAATCCGGACGGTCTTTCCGGACATTGCGGACTATTGCCAAGTGGTCGTTTGCCGCGATAATGTCAAACAGGTCAAACCCCACCCGGAACAAATCAATCTCGCCCTGTCCAGGCTGGCCAGCAAAGCCAGCAGAGCCATGATGGTAGGCGATCACCCCCTGGATATTGCAACCGGAAAGAACGCAGGCACATTGACGGCAGGCGTCCTGTCCGGTCATTTTCAAAAAGATGATTTTATTTCGGCGGGGGCGGACATGGTTTTACCGCAAGCGTCAGACATTATGAACCGGCTCCCGTGATTGGCACGCTTGGCGTTAAATTATATAAACATACCGGCGGCGAACTTCAAGCCCTGGAGAATATCGTGAATCCACACATATTTCGTGAAAATGACGTGCGCGGCGTTGTCGATCGTGATTTCAATGAAGAATTCGTGGTGAATCTGGGACGCGCGATTGGCTCCTATGCCTTACGGAATAACAGGAAAAGCATGGCGGTTGGACGCGATTGCCGTTTGAGTTCGGAAACCTATCAACGCTGTTTAATTTCCGGCCTGAAGGCCGCGGGCATGGACACGATCGATATCGGCCTTTGCGCGACACCCATGCTTTATTTTTCCATCCGCCATTGCGGAGCAGACGGGGGCGTCATGGTCACCGCCAGCCACAACCCTCCGGAATTCAACGGATTTAAAATCTGCATCGGATACGACTCCCTCCACGGGAAACAAATCCAGGAATTAAGAAAAATCATGGAAACCGGAAATTACCTGTCCGGCAAAGGAAAGGCGAGAGCAGAGGACATCGCCGGAGCTTACCAGAACTATCTCTTTGACAACATTGCTATCTCCCGGAAGCTGAAAGTTGTGCTGGACGCCGGAAACGGCGTGGGCGGAAAATTTGCGCTGCCTGTTTTGGAGAGGACAGGATGTCATGTCACCGCGCTTTATTGCGAACCGGACGGCCGCTTTCCCCATCGCTTTCCCGATCCCGCAATTGACGAGAATTTGAACGATCTCATGGAAGCTGTCGCCGGACGGAAAGCCGATTTGGGAATCGCCTTTGACGGAGACGCAGACCGTATCGGCGTCGTCAGCAACGCGGGGGAAATCATCCGGGGAGACAAACTGCTGCTTTTGTTCGCCCGCGATATTTTAAGAAAAAACCCCGGAGCGACGATCATCGGCGAGGTTAAATGCTCGCAGGTTTTATACGACGACATTAAAGAAAATTCCGGAAGGCCGATTATGTGGAAAGCAGGCCATTCGCTGCTTAAATCCAAAATGAAAGAAGAAAAGGCCCTGCTGGGCGGCGACATGAGCGGCCACTTATTCTTCGCCGACCGTTATTTCGGATATGACGACGCCATTTACGCCGCCCTGCGGCTGCTGGAAATTCTGTCACAAACCAATCAAAAAATAGACGATTTGCTTTCCGGCGCGCCCAAAACTTTCGCCACCCCGGAAATACGCCTGGACTGTGCTGACGATAAAAAAACGGCCGTCGTCGAAAGAATAAAACAGCACTACCGGAATACGCCCGGCGCCATCGATATCGACGGCATCCGCATTCCGTTTCCAGACGGCTGGGCGCTTGTGCGCGCCTCCAACACGCAGCCGGTGCTTGTCCTGCGCTTTGAATCATCATCCTCCGAAGGCTTACGGAAGATCCGCAAGGAAGTGGAAAGCCTGCTTGTTTTCTGACGCGGGCCCGATCATACCCTTGCCGGAGTCTTCATGATGAGAAGTATCCATCATTTTTTATTTTTTATTCAGGGTTGACTAATTCCAGCCAATCTTGTATCAAGAGCCTCACTTAATAACAGGAGAGGAATATGCCTGACTACTGGGTCAAGATTAGCGAAACTGAGGATGAGGAAATTAACCGTCATCATTACCTGATTACGGCCGAAAACGAAAGCGGGGCGCGAAAATCCGCCATGATGTTTATGGCGCGCTTCATTGACGATGATGAAAATCCGGGAATAATTGAAGATGGATTTACATTTTACAACAAAGCCATAATTGTCAAGCTCGAGTCCATAAAAGAAACAACGAAGGAAAAATTTAAGGATTTCCTGTTAAAGCTCCACACAATCAACATGACATAGCAAAAAGCATTCGCCAAATCTCTTAATGTTCCAGCTGGACGGATATTGCAATGTCGCGGACGGATCAGGAGACGGCATTATGAAACTGGTTACCTTTACGCTTTCCGGCGGAGCGCCGCAGGTCGGCGCGCTGCTGCAAGACGGATATACGCTCGCCAGGCTGGCGAACGGCGAAACAGCGGCGGACGGCCGCGTTTCGCCATATTTTGCGGATATGCGGGCTTTCCTGCAAGGCGGCCAGGCTGCTCGTGAAAGAGCGCAAACCATCTTAAATTTTATCACCCGCGAGCGCCCGCCATCAACAACCATCCTTCTGCGGGAAGTTACTCTGCTCTCGCCGCTCCCGCTACCTGCGTCCATCAGGGACTCGATGGGTTTCGAACAGCACATCATTAACGCCATCCGCGTTGCGGGATTCAAACGCCTGGCCTTCCTGGATGAATGGGTGGAACAGGCGTTCGGCCGCAAGCGCTCACTGGCTTATCAGTTGAACAGAACCTGGTATGACCGTCCCATTTATTACAAGGGAAACCGCCGCAGCGTGATCGGAACCGGCATGGATGTCCGCATGCCGTCCTATACGCGTAAACTGGACTATGAACTGGAATTCGGTGTTTATATCGGCAAACAGGGCGTAGATATTCCCCGCGTAAAAGCGCATGAATATATCGGCGGTTACACGATCTTCAATGACTTTTCCGCGCGTGACATTCAACTTCAGGAACAAGGAGGAAGGCTTGGTCCGGCCAAAGGCAAGGATTTCGACACAGGCAACGCTCTGGGGCCTTATCTGGTGACGCCGGATGAAATTCCCGATCCCTACCAGCTGACCATGATCGCCAGGGTAAACGGCGAAGAGTGGTCTCGTGGAACGTCCGCGGATATGCATTACCGTTTTGAGGACCTGATTGCCTACATTTCACAATCGGAAACTCTCTATCCGGGCGATTTCATTGGTTCCGGAACCTGTTCCGGCCCCGGCTGCCGCGGCTGCGGACTGGAAATGAACCGGTTTCTGACCACCGGAGACATTGTAGAACTTGAAGTGCAAGGTCTCGGCATCCTGCGCAATCGAATTAGCCAGTGAATCAAGTGTTCTCTGTCATCATCAAACAGGATACAATTTACCCGGATGGTTACCAGTTTGGATAAATATTATCCGGGTCATTATCCCCCTCGGGGAAAATATATTTGATAATATTACGTTTCATTACTTGGCAAAATATGGCATGAATCTTGATAACTATTACACAAAAGATGATGCAAATGGCAAACAGTCCATTGCGGATGGCATATGAACAAGGAGTGCATTTTCCAGTGAAAAAAATCTCTTTTCTGCTCCTCTTGATTTCTCTTTTCAGTCAAAGTCTTTGGGCGGCGGATAAAATTTCCCAAGGCGATGTGTTGAACCTGCAAAGATGCATCGACATAGCGATTAAAAATCACCCCTCGCTTACCGCCGCAACAGGCGCCGTCAGGCAATCCGCAAGCAAAACCGGTCAGGCCCGTTCCGGCTATTATCCTCAAATGTCTCTTCAATCCGGCTATTCCCGTATCGGTCCGCCCTCCTCGTCTTTGCGCAGCGACCAGTATAACAGCTATTCAAATGCACTGAGCCTTAATCAAACCCTGTTTGATTTCGGCAAAACATCCACATCGGTGGATATTCAGTTATTAAATAAACAATCCGCCGAAGCCGACTTTCAGGATGTCACCGCTTCGGTCATCCTGTCCGTCAAAGAGACTTACTATGCTTTTCTCAAAGCCAGGATGAGCAGCGCCGTCGCCGCGGAAACGGTAAACCAGTTCCAGCAACACTATGAGATAGCCAAAACTTTTTTTGAAACGGGAAAAAGTTCAAAAATAGACGTCACCAGCGCCGAAGTAAACCTCAGCAATGCCCGCATCCAGTTGATTTCCGCTCAAAACGCCCTGCGGATCGCGCGGGCGGCCCTGAATAAAGCCATGGGGGTGACAGTTTCCCAGGAATACGATATTCAAGAGGAATTTCATCCGGAGCAGCTGGAAATGTCTTTTGAAACAGCCCTGTCTCTGGCTTACGAAAACAGGCCGGACCTTCTTTCCATCAGTCTGAAGAAAAACGCTCTGGAAAAGAATATTGATCTTCAAAAAAAAGGGTATTTGCCGGTTCTTTCCGGCAGCGCCGGTTACAGTTACGCAGGGAGCGATTCATCAATGGATCCGTCATGGAACGCAGGATTGATTTTAAACATTCCCCTTTTCACGGGATTTTCCACCAAATACGCGGTCGAGGAGGCCCGCGCCGGCCTGGACATCGCCCGCGCCAATGAGGATTTGCTCCGGCAGAAAGTCCGTCTCGAGGTTCAAACCGCCTGGCTGAACCGCCATGAGGCTTTCGAACGTATTGAAGCGGGCAAAACCACGGTGCGCCAGGCAGAGGAAACTCTGGAACTCGCCCGCGGACGATACGCAACCGGCGTGGGCGGCTCGATAGAAATCACGGACGCCATGATTAAGCTCAATAACGCCAAAATGACCTACATCACCGCTTTATCAGATTTTTCGGCCGCTCAGGCCGCCCTGGAAAAAGCGATCGGAGCCGGAAAATGAAAAAAATTATTATTGTTTGCTTTATCTTGATAATGATCCTTGCCGGTTTGTTTTTCGTTTTGCAGAATAACAATCCCCCCCCCGCATATATTACGCAGACAGCCGGCCGTGGCGACATCCGGGCCGTTGTTTCTGCAACGGGAACCGTCAACGCCATCACGACTGTTTCCGTCGGCACACAGGTCTCCGGAACCGTCAAAGCGCTTTTTGCCGATTTCAATTCCCGGGTCGTCCAGGGTCAGCTTCTGGCGCAAATCGATCCGTCAACTTTTGAAGCGCAGGTCGCCCAGGCCCGGGCAAATCTGATGCTGGCCGAAGCCAATCTGGAAAAGGCCAAGGTTGCCGTGCGTGACGCAAAGATTACTTTAGAGCGAAATAAAATCCTGTTCGGTAAAAACTTCATTGCCAAAAGCGATTTGGACACATCCGAAACCAACTATCTTTCCGCCCTGGCGCAGGTGAAAGCGTCCCAGGCCCAGGTCGAACAAACCCGCGCCTCCCTGAATCTGGCTCAAACGAATCTCCGCTATACGCGGATTCTTTCGCCGGTCAACGGCACGGTCATTTCGCGCAGCATTGACGTTGGTCAAACGGTGGCGGCCAGTTTCCAGACGCCGACGCTTTTCAGCATCGCCCAGGATTTGACCAAAATGCAGATCAATGCGGATATTGATGAAGCGGATATCGGACGCATACAACTGAATCAACCGGTAACTTTTACCGTGGATGCGTATCCGGAAATCACCTTCCACGGCAAGGTTTCCGAAATACGCAATGCTCCGACCACCGTGCAAAACGTGGTCACCTACGATGTCATGGTCAATGTGGACAACCCCGATCTGAAACTGAAACCGGGCATGACCACGAATGTATCGATTGTCACCGACGAAAGAAAAAATGTTCTGCGCGCGCCCAATGCCGCGCTGCGCCTGAAGATGCCGGATGCCGCCCGTGCGGGGGGCAAACCGCCGAAAGGTTCCGGCGTGTGGATTCTGGAGCGTGGTCAACCCAGGCGCGTCCTGCTGTCACCTGGCATCAGCGACAATAAATATACGGAAGTCCTTTCCGGCAAGTTGCCTGAAAACGCCGCCATTATCGTGGAAGTGAAAAGCGACAATCAAAAAAACAACAATCAGCCGCGCCCGCCGGGACCGAGGTTCTAAGAATCATGTCCCTGATTGAAACACAGCAGCTCGAAAAAAGATATGATGTCGGCGACAGCGTTGTGCACGCCCTGGACAGAGTCTGCGTGCAAATTGCTCCGGGAGAATTTGTCGCGGTAATGGGACCTTCCGGTTCGGGCAAATCAACATTTATGAATGTTATCGGTTGTCTGGACGAGCCGACGGCCGGCCGCTACCTGCTCGACGGCATTGATGTCAGCCAAATGGGACGCGACGCGCTGGCCCAAATCCGCAATGAAAAAATCGGTTTTGTTTTTCAGGGCTTTAATCTTCTGGCGCGCACCACGGCGCTGGAAAATGTCGAGGTGCCCCTGCTTTACAGTAAAAAACATCCCAAAGACCATAAAAATCAAGCCAGGGAAGCTCTGAAACTCCTGGGACTGGAAGGCCGTCAGCATCATCATCCCAATCAGCTCTCCGGCGGACAGCAACAGCGAGTGGCCATCGCCCGCGCCCTCGTCAACAACGCGCCGCTCTTACTGGCTGATGAACCAACGGGAAATCTGGACACCAAAACCAGCATTGAAATCATGGAACTCTTTGTCCGGCTCAATGAAGAAAAAAAAATTACCATTGTTCTGGTTACGCACGAGCCGGATATTTCCGCTTACAGCAAACGGATTATCCGTTTTCTGGACGGAAAGATCGTCAGCGACAAGGAAAACGAGAGATGATTAATCTTCCTTCCACCTTAAAAATTTCTCTGCGCGCCCTGCGCGTTAACAAGATGCGCTCGGCGTTGACCATGCTGGGCATCATCATCGGCGTGGCGGCTGTGATTACCATGCTGGCGGTGGGAAAGGGCGCCAGTAATAAAATTTCCGAACAGATCGCGACGGTCGGCAGCAATCTGATTATCGTCACCCCCGGTTCAACAACATCAAGCGGCATTCGCCTGGGAAGCGGCTCCTTTCAGAATCTGACCATCGCCGACGCTGAAACCATAAAAAACGAGTGCTCCGCCGTAGCGACGACCGCCCCGGTTTTAAACGGCAGCTCGCAAGTTGTTTACGGAAATCAAAACTGGGCGACCAGTGTGATGGGAACGAATGACGGCATGCTGGAGGTTCGAGACTGGGCGCTGGCATCCGGGAGAAATTTTCATGAACAGGATATTCGCAGCGCCGCCAAAGTCTGCCTTGTCGGGCAAACCCTGGTGGATAATCTTTTCGGCAATGATGATCCGCTCCATAAATCCATCCGGATCAAAAAAGTTCCTTTCACCGTCATCGGCGTTCTGGAAGCAAAAGGCCAGGGCTTCATGGGACAGGACCAGGACGACGTCATTTTTGTTCCGGTGACCGCCGCGCAAAGAAACCTCTTCGGCAGGCATTTTCCGGGAAGCGTGCGGTCGATCATGGTCAAGGCGATCACTGCGGAGGACCTCAACCGGGCGGAAACGCAAATCCGCGACCTGCTGCGGCAAAGGCATCGCATCGGCCCGAATCAGGATGACGATTTCACAATCGGCAACATCACGCAAATGATGCAGATGGCCGAACAGGCCTCCGCGGTCATGACCATCCTGCTGGCGGCAATCGCCGGCGTTTCCCTGCTGGTCGGCGGCATCGGCGTGATGAATATCATGCTCGTGTCGGTAACGGAAAGAACGAGGGAAATCGGCATCCGCATGGCCGTCGGCGCCAAATCCTGGGATATCCGCACGCAATTTATTATTGAAGCGCTCATTCTATCGCTGATCGGCGGCCTGGCCGGCGTTCTGCTGGGAGTTCTGGCCGCCCAACTGCTTTCTTTTCTGGCCGGATGGAATATTCTGATCTCAATGGTTTCCATTGTGATGTCCTTCGGCTTCTCCGGTCTGGTCGGCATTTTTTTCGGTTTCTATCCAGCCTACAAAGCATCGCTGATGAATCCTATTGACGCTCTCCGGCATGAATAAAAGTATGGACCGGTCTTCGCGGCAAATAACGTGCGCCATGCCGACAAATCGTTTGACCTGAGCGCGGAATTGCGGTAAAAATTGCGCCGCTTCATAAACAAGCCCGGCATAAAAAACTTGCTTTTGAAGCATTGGTCAGCGTTAAAAACAAATCAAGGGAGGCTTAAGACATAATTATGAGTAAGGAAATCACAGCCCCGATGCCGGGGAAAATTGCGGGCATTCCCGTAGAGGTCGGCAGCCAGGTGCAGGAAGAAGAAGAAGTGATCATCATGGACGCCATGAAAATGGAAATTCCCGTTTGCGCGCCAAGTGCGGGACGCATCAAAGAATTCAAGGTCAAGGTTGGCGATTCGGTCAATGAAGGACAAGTGCTGGCCATTCTGGAATAGTCAGCCCTCCTCATCCGGAATAAAAAACCCGCTGCGCGGACATGTCCGGCAACGGGTTTTCCGTTTCCTTTTTGAAATTCAGCGATGTTGCTAATTTTGATACAGTCTCTCTATTTCATGTTTATAATTCTCATGTACGATTCTGCGTTTCAGCTTTAAAGTAGGCGTCAGTTCGCCTGTCTCAACGCTGAAAGGTTTATCCAGAACTTTATAATATTTGATTTGCTCATAGCGCGGAAGCTTTTCGTTCACTTCGTCCACCTGCTGTTTAATCAAGGCCTGAATCTTTTCATGGAGGACAAGCTCTTGCTCTGAAGACGCCGCAATGCCGTTACGTTTGGCGAAACGGCGAAGTTCATGAAAATCAGGCACAATCAGCGCGGTGACATATTTCTTTGCATCTCCAATCAGACAGGTCTGATCGATGAAAGGTTTAGCCGTCACGGCCAGTTCAATGGGATGGGGAGCGATATTCTTGCCGCCCGAGGTCACAAAAAGCTCTTTCTTGCGGTCCGTGATCCTCAGAAAACCCTCATCATCAAATTCGCCGATATCGCCTGTTTTAAACCATCCGTCACTGGTGAATGATTCGGCGGTGGCATCCGGCAAATTCCAGTATCCCTGAGACACCTGGGGCCCCCGCACCAGGATTTCACCGTCATCGGCGATCCGTTCTTCCGTCCAAAGGGCCGGTTTTCCAACCGATCCGGGCTTGATCTGCAGTTTATGCACAACCGTATTGTAGGCTAAGGACATCCCCAAGGCGCGGATGGGATTGGTATAAGGGGATAATCCCCTGGCCTGCTTGGTGACCATCAAATCCACTGTTAAATCAATCATTTTATTGTCAAACCAGCCGGCCTGGGACGGATCGAAATTTTTAAATTCCGGTTCGTTGAAATTGATGACGGGAGAGGTCTCCGTCAGTCCGTAACCTTCGCTGAGTTGAATTCCCAGGGAGCGGATAAACACACAAACTTCCTTGGAGAGTTTGCCGCCTCCGGATATGCCGAGAACGACACGGTCCAGGCCGGCTGTCTTGCGGATTTTATTGAAAACCAGAATATTGGCCGCCGCGAACTGAAGCAAATCAATTTGATTCAGTTTGGTTGCGGTTTCCATCGCCCGGCAATACTTTTCACCCAGTTTCATGGCCCAGTTAAAAATGGTTTGCGTGTTTTGGTTTTGCCGGGAAATAACGGACTTTGTGGTGTCATAAATTTTTTCCCATAACCGGGGAATGCTGACGATGACATTGGGCCTGATTTCCAGCATATTTTGCGCTATTTTTTCAAAATTTTCCGCAAAAATGAGGATGCCGCCCTGCCGCAGCGCGCCGACGTGGTAATCGCTGGTCCTGCCGAAAACATGGCACATGGGCAGGTGCACAAGGAAAGTCGGGTGAAGAATTCCCATTTCCCGTTGCCGGCGCATCAACGTGGAATTAGAAGCCTGATGGAGGTTGGATACCCAGTTTTTCTGAGTCAGGATAGCGCCTTTCTGCTTTCCCGTGGTGCCGGATGTATAAATAATGGAAGCGACATCTTCGGGAACAACGGCGTTGATTGCGTTTTCCACGTCCTGATCGCTGACCTGTTGTTTCCCTAAAGCCATGACCTCTGCAAACGTATAAACACCTGCCGGTTTTGCGCCATTCCAGGAACACATGGTGATAATGGTTTCCACGCCAACCCCTTGTCCCCTGATCTTTACGGCCATTTCCCCCCTGTCCTGAGTAGAGGCGATGACGATTTTGGACCCGCTGTCGGCTGTCATATATTCCAGCTCTTCCATGGTCAGGGTTGGATAAAGAGGAACACCGATTGCGCCACAGGCCTGAATGGCCTGATCGGCGATGATCCATCTTGGCCGGCTGGCGGAAAAAATGACGGCGCGATCGCCCTTTTTCAATCCCAGCGCCATTAAACCCTTGGCAAACGCCATGGCTTCCTCCCGCGTTTCCTTCCATGTCCGTGAATGCCATTCATTACTGGGATCGCCGTTCTTATCAAACTTAGCACGAAGAAGCTCAATCTGGTCTCCATAACGCAACGCTTGAGAATGAAATATGCCGCATAATGTATCAGTCCTGTAAGCCATGATGCTGTTTTCCTCCCCTTTAATTTTTTTTGATGCGGATAAGAACTTGTGTTCGATGGAACAAGGAAATAAATCAATCCCGGACGGGATGGGCGACACATGAAGATAGGTTTGCAGGCCGATAAAATTCAGCCCGCAAACCTGAAATGAATCTTTAGCTCAACGATGGCGCATGCATGCCGCATGCGCCATCGCCAAGACACTTAAATTAATCTTAGACGGCAAATGCATCTTCGCTGATGTTCATGCAGCTCTGTTCATCCACCTTGAGGTTTTCCAACTTGGCCGGCACAAGACCGGTAATGCGGTTAACATAGAACTTGGCGCCCTGGATCTTGCCTGAATAAAAGGCCTTGTCCTGGTCGCCTGCGGCGTTGGCCAAACCCTTGACGGCGGCGTTGGCCATCCGGATGTGCAGCCAGCCCACAACGGCTTCGGACAGACAGTTGAGGAAATCACAAGCGCCAATGAGCGGAACATAAGGAACGGTCCGGATCATTTTCGCGAAGGCCATCGATGTTTCAGCGCACTTATTCAATGCGTTTTCCACGATCTCCGCTTCCGCTTTCAACTGGTCATTCTGTTTGGCTTCAGCAATGGCTTCCTGCGTCATGGCCAGCAGGTTCATGAAATACAAGCCCTTCTTCATGCCGAGTTTGCGGCCCAGCAGATCCATCGCCTGGATGCCGTTGGTGCCTTCATAGATGCAATTGATCTTCTGGTCGCGCATCATCTGCTCAACCGGATACTCGCGGCAGTATCCATAACCGCCGTATGTCTGTACGGCGTCGCCGCAGACTTCCATGCCCTTATCCGTATTGTAGGCTTTGACCAGCGGGGTGAGAATTTCAATCATGCCGTGCCAGTATTCTTTCTGCGCCTCATCGTTGGCCTGCCCGGCATTGAATTCCATATCCATGGAGTAATAGCAAAGGAACGCCAGCGCGCGCATGCCTTCCGTCATGGATTTCATCTTCAGCAGCATTCTGCGCACATCCGGATGCTGAATGATGGGAACAGCCTTGGCATCCGGCACTTTCATGGCCATTTCGATGATGTTCGATCCCTGGATTCTCTGTTTCGCGTAATCAAGGGCATGGAGGAAACCCGCGCCCGCCAGGGATGCGCCCATCATGCCGACGCCCTGACGTTCTTCGTTCATCATGTGGAACATGATCGGCATGCCCTGACGTTCTTCACCCATCAGATAGCCGATGCATTTTCCGTCCGATCCGAAATTCAGCGTACAGGTGGCATTGCCGTGAATGCCCATTTTGCTTTCGATGCCGCCGCATTGCACATCGTTCGGTTCGCCAATTTCGCCCTGCTCATTGAAACGGAATTTGGGCACCATGAAAATGGAAATGCCCTTGGTTCCGGCGGGGTCGCCTTCGATTCTGGCCAGAACGGGGTGAATAATATTCGGTGTCAAATCATGATCGCCGGCCGAAATGAAGGACTTGGTGCCCACGATGGAATAAGAGCCGTCGGCATTCTTCTTGGCCGTTGTTTTCAGCAAACCGACATCGGAACCGGCTCCCGGCTCGGTCAGGCACATCGTGCCGGCCCATTCACCGGAAAACATCTTTTCCAGAAGGATGTTGCGCAGGGGATGCTGGAAGTAATCTTCCATCAGGCGCGCCGCGCCGTGGGAAAGACCGGGATACATAATGAACGCCTGGTTGCAGGACAAAAACATATTGGCAATGGCAGACGCCACAATCGCGGGGAATCCCTGGCCGCCTACTTCCGGTGAATCGGCCGTGGCCATATACCCGTTTTCACAATAAAGCTTCCAAAGTCTCTTGTATGCTTCAGGTGTTGTTACTTTTCCGTCTTTCCAGGTTGCTTCGACCGGTTTACGATGAACTTCGTCGGGATAGGTCGGGGCAATCTCCGTTTCCGCAAACTTCGCCGCCTGATCAAGAACCATGTTGCAGGTATCGGCGTCGTAATCCGCATAGCGGCCTTTGCCCAGCAGTGTCTCCGACATCTTGAAGACCTCAAAAAGCTGGAACTTAATATCCTTTAAATCAATCCACAAACTTGCCATACAAAAATCCTCCTTAACTTAGGTTATTTACAATGGATGTTTTCCTTTACCATTATATTAAGCAAATTACCTGCAACCGCGAATTTCCTATAACATTATATTCGATTAGTCAATCCCTTCTTGAAACTTTTTCCCCCGTAACCGCTGATATTTTGTCGCCTTGCAACAGCCAGCGCCCTTCTGCCAGGTTGCGGTCCTCAGAATAACTGACCCGTCCAATCCGGAGCTTCAGGTTTGCGCGTTTTGCGGGCTGAATCCACATGCGATTGATAATTTCACGGCAAGCCGGCGTAAACATCTTTTCAGCGCTCGGCCTTGTCCAAATCAGTCCTTGCATCCCGCACGAAGGAAGCCGTGAGATAATCCAGTGTTTTGGGCAAGGTCAATTCCATGCTGAAAAAAACCTGCAAATGAATATCCAGACATTCCGGCTCACAGCTCAACAGGTGCCCGCCCGCGGAAAAGGCGGCGTCGATGAAGTGAAAATGATAACCAGGCACACTGACGGATGGCACAAAGGGCGGCGTGTAAAATCCCACGAGGTGTCCGCTGACCTCGCCAAATCGCTTGATTTTTTGATGAGCCGTTACTTCCACAAGCGGCAGGTTGGTTTCGGTCCGGGGCACGCAACGCGTTTCAACCGACCGGAAGCGCCCCGTCATGTGAATCGCATAAAACATGTTGTCGGACGGAAGCATGCGCTTCAGATATTCGCCGAATGCCGGATGAGTCAGCGGCGAGACGATCCGTTCCGCCATCGTTGGTTCAAAATGGCACATGACGGCAAATGGCGTTTTCATGCCGCCGTCCACCGTCCGGACGTTTCCGTCAAAGTCAAGCTGAAAGAAAGAACCGTTCAGCGCCACCATTTCACCATCCAGATCATTAAACGTGCCGATACCGAAATCACCCTTTTCCTTCAAGGCGCTAATGGTAATATCATCCCGGTGAAATCCTTCCAGGACGGCGTTAATCGGACTACTGATGTACAGTCTGGATTGCATCATTCCCTCCTTTCTTTCTGTTTTTACTTTGGTTCGCGCCGACGCGTTCCTCCATAGCACACTCCATAAAAAAAATCATGCATTCTTCTTCGCTATCCCGTGGAAAATGCAATGATTTCCTTGACCATTCAGCGGTAAAAATGCTATGAAACAAAAAAAAGAAAAAAGCGTATTGATGATGCACGGTCAGAAAGCATTATTATCGCCAGGCGCGTAAGCATCACTGTTTCACCGCATGACGGGATCAGATAAATAAAAAATAAAATCAATAACTTAAGGAGATTGCCATGCCCGTAAAAAAAGAAAGTCCTAAAAAAAGCGCAGTAAAAAAAGCCGCTCCGGCCTCAAGGAAAATAAAAAAACCCGACCTTCAGGATTTTTTGGTCGAAGTTCAGAAAAAGGCGTACGACATTTATGAAGAAAGAATGAAATCAGGCATTTCCGGTGATGAAATGTCCGACTGGTTCGCGGCGGAAAAAGAAATTAAAGAAAAATATAATTTATAGCTCTATTGCATTGCTTAATCAGCATACATCCTGCCGGGGGTGAAGCGTTATGGAAAATGTTCGAGATGATCAGCCGATGAACCAGAATTACTATGGTTATGTTGAACCAAAAATTGCCACGGAAGTGACGCGCCAGACTCTGGTGCTGATTTTGGCCGGTGGAGAAGGTTCGCGGCTGGGAGATCTGACCAAATGGCGCGCCAAACCCGCCGTCCCTTTTGGCGGCAAATACCGGATGATTGATTTTCCCCTGTCCAACTGTGTAAACTCAGGCCTGCGCCGCATCGGAGTGCTGACCCAATATAAATCTCATTCGCTGATCCGTCATTTGCAGCAAGCCTGGAATTTCATGCGCGCCGAGATCGGCGAATTTGTAGAAATCATTCCCGCCCAGCAGCGTATGGGCAAAGAATGGTACCGCGGAACGGCCGACGCTCTCTACCAGAACATCGATATCATTCACCGCCACTCGCCGGAATACGTATTGGTGCTGGGCGGCGATCATATCTACACCATGGATTACTCCAAGATGCTCATGCAACATGTACGTTCGAAGGCAGACATGACCGTCGCCTGCATTGAGGTGGCGTGCGATGAAGCGCGCGATTTCGGCGTCATGTCCGTCGATGAGAGCCTGCGCATCTCCCGCTTCACCGAAAAACCGGCCCATCCTGACGGCATGCCCGGCAAGCCGGACATTGCCCTGGCTTCCATGGGCATTTACGTCTTTTCCACCCGTTTCCTCTACAATGCTTTAACCGAAGACGCCAAAGACGAAACATCCGCTCACGATTTTGGCAGAAATATCATCCCGCACTCCATCCACAACAGCATGGCTATGGCCTATCCCTACCGCAACGAGCAGGGAGAAATGGCCTATTGGCGTGATGTGGGCACGTTGGACGCTTATTTCAAGGCCAATATCGAACTCTGTTCCGTGAAGCCGGATTTAAACCTGTATAATCAGAGGTGGCCGATTTGGACTTACCAGGTACAACTTCCGCCGGCGAAGTTTGTTTTTGATGATCCGGGAAAGCGCGGTGAAGCGATCAATTCACTCGTCAGCGGCGGCTGTATCATTTCCGGTTCGCACGTCGAGAAATCCATCATATTTTACGGAACACATATTGAAACCGGCAGCCTGATCAGAGACAGCGTCGTGTTGCCCAATGTGTATATCGGGAAAAACTGCCGTATTCTCCATGCAATTATCGACAAGGGAACGCACATTCCCGACAATACCGTGATTGGCGAAGATCGGGCCGAAGACGCCAAATGCTTCCATATCAGCGAAGAGGGGGTCGTCCTGGTGACGCCGAACATGATGGGACAGGATCTCCTGTTCGGCCCCACATCCGTCTAATAAATCCGGCGAAAACCAGTTGCGATGCTTTCCAGCAGAACCTCCGCCTCTTCCCGCGTGGCGGCGCGCGCCGCGTAGTAAATTTTGATCTTGGGCTCGGTCCCGGACGGGCGGATGCAAATCCAGGCAGAGTTCTCCAAAATCAGTTTTAAGGCGTTTGTGACAGGCATTTCCATCGCCGATACGTTGCCGTGGGCGTCAGTGCGCAGACGCGCAAGATAGTCTTCTGTATATTGTACCGGCAAACCGCCGACGTGCGCGATGGTCTTTTCCCGCAGCCTGGTCATGATGGCCTTCATTTGCTCCATGCCATCAAGACCGGCGAACGCGATGTTTTGTACACTTTCCAGATAATAGCCGTGTGCGCCGTAAAGCGATTCCAGCACATCAAGCAGGCTTTTGCCCTGTTTTTTATAATGCTGCGCCGCCTTGCACAAAAGCAGCGCCGCCATCGCGCCATCTTTATCCCGGACGAAGGATCCCGCCAAAAAGCCGAAGCTTTCCTCAAAACCAAAGATGAAATCAGCGCCGGCCCGCTCCTGTTTCCGGATCAACTCGGCGATAAAACGGAATCCCGTCAATACCGTATAGCACGAAACACCGTAATGCCGCGCGATTGCATCCGCCATGCCGGTGGAAACAAACGATTTGACGATATAATCCGCCGGACGGAGCAAACCTTGCGCGCACCGTTTTTCCAGCAGATAATTCGTCAATAAACATCCGATCTGATTGCCGGTCAGCATGACGTACGCGCCATCGGGTCCGCGCACGGCCGCGCCCATGCGATCCGCATCCGGGTCGGTGCCGACGGCCAGGTCGGCCTCCAGGCGAGAGGCCAGATCAATGGCCATTTTCATGGCGTCCGGATCTTCCGGATTGGGAGACTTCACCGTCGGGAAAAGACCATCCGGCTCTTTTTGCGCTTCGACAAGAAAATATTTTTTTATTCCCGCCGCCGGAAATACATTTTCGACGGTGCGCAGCCCTGATCCGTGAATCGGCGTATAAACAACCTGCAGATCGTCAGCGCTCTGGGCGCCGCACAGTTCGACCATTTGCTGATAATAAACCCGATCAACCTCCTCGCCGATCTCCTGAATCAGACCTTGGACAATTCCCTCCCGGTAACCGATTCTTTTTACATCCGCGAACGGATCCAGCTTTTCGATGCAGGCCGTCACCGCCAGGCTCTCTTCCGGACCGAGCTGCCCTCCGTACGCATCATAGACTTTGTAGCCGTTGTATTGGGGGGGATTATGGCTGGCCGTAATGACAACGCCGCCGTCCGCTTTCAAATGACGCACGGCGAAGGACAATTCCGGCACGCCGGTCAACTGTTTAAAGATACAGGCCGTAACGCCATTCCCGGCAAACACGCAAGCCGCCTCAACGGCGAAGTCCCTGGAAAACTGCCGGGAATCATAGGCAATCACCATGCGCCCGGCGGTTTTCCCGTTCTTCCGCAAAAAATCCGCAAAACCCTGCGTCGCGCAGCCGACCACATAGCGGTTCATACGCGATATGCCCGCACCGATGACGCCGCGCAACCCCGCCGTTCCAAACGGCAAATCGCCGCTGAAACGTTCTCTGATCTGCTCGTCGTCATCCTTGATTGAGGACAGCTCGTTCAAGAGATACTCTTCTTGAACGGATGCCAGCCAGCGCAAATAGGTCTCCCGGTAGGACATCATGAACTCCTTTTACGGCCCTGGCGTTTCCCGGCCGGCCAGGGTATCTTCAGCCACACGGCGCTTAAACCTTTCAATGACATTTCCAGCAAGCCATTGACGATCGGATAGCGCTTCCCGGTCAGTTCGCAGATAACCGTCGCGTTCAAAGCCGGAAGCAAGGCCCTTTGGCGCTCCTCGGCAAAAAGCGGGCTTCTGCTCATAAAATCGAACACCACCAGGCATGATTTATCTGAACGATTGACCGCCACAAAATAGACGCCGTCCTGCGCCGGACGTCCCAGGGCGTCGCGGCCTCCCATCACGTAACGTAAAATGCCGATACAGTCGGCGTCATGAGCAAAAAACACCACATGACCAGTCTGCAACGCCGCCGCCGTGTTGCGCAGCCGCGCCAACTGCCGGTAATGCTGCGTCAAATCGTAGGGCGCCTCCTCAAAAGGCGCCCGGTTAAACGGATCGAGAAAGCCGGTCATGCCCTTTTCGTCGCCGTAATAAACGCAGGGAACGCCGGGAAGACAGAATTGCAGCACCGCCGCCAAGCGCTGACGCCGCGATCCTTTTTTGTTCTGGCTGTCGCTGAGCAGGAAAGACGCCTGCTGCTCCCGGGATAATTCATGCGGTTCAAGACGCGCGCTTAAAGCAGTCCGCACCCTCTCCACATCATGGGAGGAAAGCAGGTTGGTCAGCGCATAGTACATCGGCCTTGGATAATTCGACGCCTGATCGACAAGAAAGTTTTTCAAGTCACAAGCGTCAATCTTGCCCGTCAGAAAACCGATCACGGCATTTCGCAGAGGGTAATTCGTGACGGAATCGAGCATCCCTCCCAGCGCATAGTTTCTCTTGGCGCCGTAACTGTATTTTGTCGTCGCATCCTCCCAGACCTCGCCCAGCATGACGGCTTCCGGATCCGCCTGTCTGGCGGCGTCATGGATCATCGCCAGAACATCGTCCGGCAACTCATCGGCCACATCCAGGCGATACCCCTTCGCGCCCGCTTTGATCCAGTGCCGGATGACGCTGTCCTCATCCGTGATGACAAAACGCTGCCAGCCTGGCTCATGCTCATTGACTTCCGGCAGCGACTTGAACCCCCACCAGCACCTGTATCTTTCAGGGTAACACTCAAACACATACCAGGGATAGTAGGGCGAATCCGGACTATCGGCCGCGCCCTGACTCTCGTAAGCGCCCTCCCGGTTGAAGTAGATGCTGTCGGAACCTGTATGAGAAAACACTCCGTCCAGCATAATGCGGATGCCCAGATCATGAGCCTTCCGGCACAGAGCTTCAAAATCCGCTTTCGTTCCCAGCACCGGATCGACGCTGAAGTAATCGGCTGTGTTGTAACGGTGATTGGATGCGGCTTCAAAAATCGGATTCAGATAAATCACACTCACGCCGAGGCTTTGCAGGTAATCGAGAGATTCCTCGATGCCGCGGAGCGTGCCGCCGAAGTAATCGCAGGGATTATAGGACGCCTCTCCCTTCAGGGGGGTAAAAAGCGGTTTTTCGTCCCATTTTTTATGATAATAAACGCGGCGTCCCTTGGCCCGGTGATACGCGATGCCTTTTTGCGCCGTCTGATCATTGCTGGGCCGGAAACGATCCGGAAAGATCTGATACATCACGCTCTGCTGGAACCAGGCCGGCACTTCAAAACCGGCGTCATAGACGGTTAGTTGATAGGAAGGCGGACGCTCGCTGTAAATACAGCCGACACCCCCGGTGCGTTGTCCTTTGGCGCCGTAATAACAGAGTTTGCCGCCGATATTGATCGTAAAATAATACCAATAGACGTTGGGAACGGCCGGCGCGGTGATGTTGACCTGCCAGTAATCTTCGGATTGCCGCATCAGATGCTCCTGGCGGAAATCCCTGCTATACAGGCACAGATAGACGCTGCTGACGTTTTCCAGCCGCGTCCGGAAACGCATGGTCACGGGCGCGCCGGTCGCCAAAGCCCCGACGGGATCACGAAAAATATATAGTGATGAATCATGCAACATGTCATTTCTATAATTGATCGGCATAGTCCCTGTCCTTTCTTATTTTTAGAGCGAAGCAAGCCCCCAGATCCGCCGGTTGTATTCGTCGATGGTCCGGTCAACGCTGAAATAGCCGGCAGAAGCTGTGTTGCAGGCGGCTTTTCTTGTCCAGCCGGGCGTATCGCCATAGGCGGCCAGCACGTTTTCAAAGGCCGCGCGATAAGCATCAAAGTCATACAACAGGAAGTATTTGTCGGCGCGGTCATAATCGCCAAAAAGCAGCGACCGGTAAAGATCCTGAAATCTGTCTTTGCCCACGCCCGGCAGCGACCCGTCCACCAGACGGGAAACCGCGTCGCGGAGAGCCGCATTTTTATCAAAAAAGTCTTTCGGGCGGTATGTGTGATCATGCTCCATCCGGGCGATTTCTTCGGCGCGCGCGCCGAAGATAAAGATATTGTCTGCTCCAACCTGTTCAAATATTTCCACATTGGCGCCATCCATCGTCCCCAGCGTCACGGCGCCGTTGAGCATGAATTTCATATTGCCCGTGCCGGAGGCTTCGCATCCGGCTGTGGAAATCTGCTCGCTGATATCCGCGGCGGGAATCAGTTTCTCGGCCAGGGACACATTGTAGTTTTCTAGAAAGACAATCCTCATCATGTCCCTGACGCGGGGATCGGAGGCGATCAATGCGGCAACCGCGTGGATGAGTTGAATGACATCCTTGGCTCGCCAGTAAACGGGCGACGCCTTGGCGGCGAACAGGAAGGTCACCGGCCGGGGTAAAACATGCGCCGCGCCGCCGGTAAAGCAATTATACAAATATAAAATATGCAGCACTTTCAGCAGCTGGCGTTTGTATTCATGCAGCCTTTTGGCCTGGACATCAAAAACAGATCCCGCATCGATCTGAACGCCTTGTTTTTTGAAGACATATTCCGCAAAACGCTGCTTGTTTTGCGCTTTGACGCGCGCAAAGGCGCTCAGAAAACTTTGATCGTCCGCAAATGGTTTCAGCCGTTCCAGTTCGCGGTAATCAAGAATGAATTTGTCGCCGATATAATCGCGGATCAACGCCCGTAAATCAGGATTGGCGGCGGCCAGCCAGCGCCTCGGGGTAATGCCGTTGGTCACGGCTGTAAACTTCCCCGGATACATCACATAAAAATTGCGGAAAGTGCGGGTCTTTAATATTGCGCCATGCAATTGCGAAACACCGTTGACCGTCCGGCATACCGCAAGACACATATTGGCCATGCGGATCTCATTGTACGCAATCACGGACATTAGATTCATCTTGTCCCAGTCGCCCGGGAACATTTTCCAGAGCTGATTGTTAAAACGTTCATTGATTTCGGTGATGATCGTATAAACACGCGGCAGCATGGATTTGAAAAACTGCTCGGGCCAGGCCTCCAGCGCTTCATGCATGACGGTATGGTTGGTGTAGTTGAACACGCCGCGCGCGACGGCGTATGCGTCATCCCATCCCAGGCCTTCTTCGTCCAGCAGGATGCGCATCAGTTCCGGGATCGCCAGCGCCGGATGGATATCGTTAATCTGAATGACTATTTTGTCGGGCAGCGCGCGCACATTTCCATAGCGTTTCTTATGCTCGCGCACCACGCTCTGCATCGTCGCGGATGCCAGAAAATAGTATTGCTTCAGCCGCAGCATCCGCCCCGCAATATGATCATCCTTGGGATACAGCACTTTGCAGATGGACTCGGCAAGTTCTTTTTGCTGCAGCATGCAGACAAAGTCTCCCCGGTTGAAAGAATGCAGATCAAACGGGGCGGGACATTCCGCGCGCCACAAGCGGAGCGTAGCGGGAACACGGCTGTGATAGCCCATGACCGGCATGTCATATGGCACGGCAATCACTGTCTGGTAGTTTTTATGCGCAATCGTCAGCCCGTGGTCAGTCCAGAGTTCCTCCACCGTCCCCTCAAAATGCACTTCCACTTTTTCGTCGCGTCTTTCTATTTCCCAGACATCGCCTTTCGCCATCCAGTCGTCCGGCGCTTCCGTCTGCTCGCCGTTGACAATACACTGGCGAAACATCCCGTATTCATAGTGCAAACCATAACCGGTCACGGGAAAATTCAGCGTCGCGAGGGAATCCAGAAAGCACGCCGCCAGCCGTCCCAGACCGCCGCTGCCGAGCGCAGCTTCGTTTTCCTGTTCTTCGAGTTTTTCAAAAGGATAACCAACCTCGTCCATAACGGCCCGGTACTCTTCCAGCAAACCAAGGTTAATCAGGTTGTTGACCAGCGCCCTGCCCATTAAAAACTCCACCGACAGATAACAGAGCTTCTTCGCTTTCTGATAATCAGGGTTTTCGCCGGCCTTCACCATCCGCTCCAGAACCAGGTCGCGAATACTCATCGCCGCCGCCTGGAATATTTCCTCATCCGACGCATTATCGAACTTACGGCCATAATACCGTTTTAATTTGCCTTCGATGGTTGTCTTAATTTTAAAAATCCTGTCTTTCACGGCTTTGCCTTCAATCGCCAAATTTAGAAATCCGGAAGTTCCCGTCGCATGAAGAGTCACTTTTATGAAACGGCGAAATTCCTGTCAACAAAAAATTGTCAGCGTCATTTTTCCACGGTCACCAGATACAGCTTGGCATACGCCAGCGCGCTTTTCTGAAAACTCAAATCCTGCCCCATGGCCCGCTGCCGCAGCGATTTGATGCGCTGCTGATCAGCATAAATGCTCAGGGCGTACCTGATGGTATGGAGCATATCATGCGCATTATAGTTATCAAAAGAAAAACCGTTGCCTTCCTGCGTGAATTCATTGTAGGGGTGAACTGTATCTTTCAGGCCGCCCGTGGCGCGGACAATGGGTAACGCTCCGTAATGCAACGCAATCATTTGGGAAATGCCGCACGGTTCAAACAGGGACGGCATCAGGAAGAAATCGCTTCCCGCATAGATTCTGTGCGCCAGCGGCTCATTAAACTGCGTCCGGCCGACAGCCCGGTTGTCCGTGCGTTGAGCAACGCCGCGGAAAAAATGTTCATACCCCTTGTCGCCCGTCC
Organism: uncultured Smithella sp.; assembly: GCA_964491435.1. GTDB lineage: Bacteria > Desulfobacterota > Syntrophia > Syntrophales > Smithellaceae > UBA8904. The sequence continues at coordinate 7,971 of CAZBGE010000026.1, read as the reverse complement.
CAATCAGCGCAAAACCTGCATTCTCCGCCATGATTTCGTCAAACACACGCACGACCAGATCAATGCCTTTTTGTTTCGTTAATCGCGTCACCATGCCGATGAGCGGCGTTTCAGGGCAAATTTTCATGCCCAGTTCGGAAATCAGGGCATTTTTGTTTTTCTGTTTTTCCGCAAGCGCACAAGCGTCGTAAGGATAGGGAATCATCGGATCGGTTGACGGATTATAAGCCTGAGGATCAATTCCGTTGAGTATGCCCGCCAGGTCGTCAACCCGCGTTTGCAGCAAACCGTCCAGCCCTTCTCCGTAAAACCGGGTCTGTATTTCCTGAGCATAGGTTGGACTGACTGTGACCAGTTTATCGGCAAAAACGATGCCGCCCTTTAAAAAGCTGGCATCGCCGTGATACTCGATGTAATCGGGATGGTCATAACGGCCCTCGACGCCCAGCAGATGCGCCACATAACCAAAATGAAATCTCCCCTGATAGCCCAGATTGTGGATGGCAAGAACGGTCCTGCACCTGCCCTGCGGATGCAGATCATACTGGGTTTTGATCAGCATGGGAATCATCGCCGCATGCCAGTCGTTGACATGAATGATGTCCGGCAAAAAGCCCAGCACCGGCAGCGCCTCAAGAACCGCGCGGGAGAAAAAAGCATACTGCTCCGCCTCGAAATCTCCACCGCAGTAAATGGCATTGCCGAAGTAATGTTCATTATCAATAAAGTAAACCGGGACTCCCTCCCAGTCGTATTGCTCAATTCCTACATACTGGGAACGTCCGCCGATGTCCACATGGAAGTGGAGCAGGTGCCGCACGCAATCCCGGTAGCGGTCCTTAATCACACGATGAAACGGCAGCATCAGACGGATGTCGAACCCCAGTTTTTTCAGTTCTCCGGTCAACGTTCCGACCACATCCGCCAGTCCTCCCGTTTTAGCAAACGGGACGCATTCCGACGCGGTCATCAGAATGCTGGGCAGGGTGTTCATATCTTTCGCCGCCATGATTTGCTGCATTTCCTTGTTCATTGCTCCGGCTTCTTTTCCTGAAAATCAAAATAGACAGCCGCCAGCGGCGGCAAATCGATGACCGCCCGGCAGGGATGTCCGGCAAACCCTTCATGAATTGCTGGTATGCCGGCCTTTTGACGGCGGCCGCTTCCGCCAAACCTCTCGTCATCGCTCGTAAACACTTCCCGCAACACGCCGTCACGCGGCAACCCGATCATGAAACCTTCCACCAAAACCGGCGTGAAGTTGAACGCGCAAACCAGAACTTCACCGGGCTTCTCGCCACGGCGCAAAAAACACAGAGAGCTGCGATGGGCTTCGTCCACGTTGAGCCAGGTGAATCCGCTCCAGCCGTCATCGACGGCATAAAGGGCGGAACACCCGGTGTAAAAGCGATTGAGCTCCTTCACATATTGCTGAAGCTGGCGGTGCCGGTCATAGTCCAGCAGAAACCATTCCAGGGGTTTGTCATACGCCCATTCAATGAACTGACCGAATTCGCTTCCCATAAACAGCAGTTTTTTGCCCGGATGCGCATACATAAAACCAAGCAACACGCGCAAGGAAGCAAATTTATTGTCATAATCGCCGTACATCTTATCCAGCAGCGATTTTTTGCCGTGAACCACCTCATCGTGGGAATAAGGCAAAATGAAGTTTTCGCTGAAGGCGTAACACATGGAAAACGTCAGTTTCTCATGATGGTCATGACGGAAAAAGGGATCCATGGACATATATTTAAGGGTGTCATGCATAAACCCCATGTTCCACTTGAAAACAAAACCAATCCCTCCATCGTAGGGCGGCTTGGTGATCATCGGATACGATGTTGATTCCTCCGCCACGGTAATGACGCCGGGATACCGGGTCAGGATCACTGAATTCAGCTTCCTCAGAAAAGATACGGCGGAATGGTCAATGTTGCCGCCGTACTCGTTGGGCACGTACTCGCCTTCCTTGCGGGCGTAATCCAGGTAAAGCATCGACGTCACCGCATCCACCCGGATGCCGTCAATATGGTAAACATCAAAAAAATACATCGCGCTGGACACCAGAAAACTAACCACTTCGGGGCGGCCGTAATTAAAGATCAACGTGCCCCATTGCGGGTGATCGGCCTGCAGTGGATTTTGATGTTCGTAAAGGCAGGTGCCGTCGAAGCGGGCCAGGGCGTGCTCATCGCGGGGAAAATGGGCGGACACCCAATCCATGATCACGCCGATGCCCTTGGCGTGCATCGTATCGACAAAATACATAAAATCCTGCGGCGTTCCGAAACGGCTGGTCACCGCGAAAAAGCCGGTCACCTGATACCCCCAGGAATCATCAAGGGGATATTCGGTAATGGGCATGATTTCCACATGCGTAAAGCCCATTTCCACGAGATAGTCCGCAAGGCTGCCAGCTGTCTCGCGCAGATTCGCAAAGGCATACCCTGCGGGCTTGCGCCAGGAGTCCAGGTGCATTTCGTAAATGGCCATGGGGCTCTTCAGAATATTCTGTTGAGGACGCAGTTGCAGAAATTCCGCATCGCGCCAGGAATATCCGTCAAGACGCCATACTTTGGAAGCAGTTTTCGGACGGACTTCGGCATGGAAGGCAAACGGATCCGCCTTCAGCACCGTCCGTCCGTCATACCCGTGAATCGAATACTTGTAACAGTCGCCATCTTGAAGCCCCGGAATAAAGGCGGCAAACACGCCGGTATGCATCCTTTCCATCCTGTTTTGCGAGGCGTCCCAGCCGTTGAAATCCCCCACGACGCTAACTCCCCTGGCATTGGGCGCCCAGACTAAAAAGCGGTGCGCGTCCAGCTCGTCAATACGGTGGCAGCCGAAGGTGGCGTAAGCCTGCTGCGCCTCCCCGGTATTGAACAGATAAATCTCATCCTTATTGATGTATTTCTGAAAACTTTTCTTCATTTTCATCCCGCCCGGCCAAACAACTTGGTCATCTCCGCCAGCTTCCGCGCCACGACGTCATCAAACTGGCCGGGCGCCAGACGCCACCGCCAGTTTCCCTGCGCTGTCTGCGGCCGGTTCATGCGCGCCGAAGAAGGAAGCCCAAGAACGTCCTGCATCGGGAAAATGCACACGTCGGCTACGGAACCCATGGCCAGTCTGATCAACTGCCAGTGGATGCGCTCTTCATCCACTCCGTCAATATAGGCGTCCAGGAAAGCGCGTTCACTGTCACCCAGGCCGCGATACCAGCCAATCGTTGTGTCGTTGTCATGCGTTCCCGTGTAAACCAGGCAGTTTCTAACATACCTGTGCGGCAGATAGATGCTGCCGCCATCAGGCGAAAAAGCGAATTGCAGCACCTTCAACCCGGGAAAACCAATCGCCTCGAGCAGTTCAAATACCTCCGGCGTCAAGTACCCCAGATCCTCGGCAATCAGCGGCGGTTCACCCAGCTCATTTTTCAGGCAATCAAAAAAATCCAGCCCCGGACCTTTCATCCATCTTCCGTGAACGGCGTTTTCCGCGCCGGCGGGCATGGCGTAATAAGCTTCAAACGCGCGGAAATGGTCGATACGCAGGTAATCGCAAAGGAATAACTGATGAGCAATGCGCCTGAGCCACCACGCATACCCGGTCTTTTTCAGCGCCTCCCAGTCATAAAGCGGATTCCCCCAAAGTTGTCCCGTCTCCGAAAAGTAGTCCGGCGGGCAACCCGCAACGCGGCCCTGCTGATCCAGCAGGTCGCGGCCCACCCAGGCGTCCGCGCTGTCCGGCGCCACGTAGATGGGCATATCGCCAATAATCTGAACGCCTCTTTCATGCGCGTATTTCCGCAGCGCATCCCACTGCCGGAAGAAAAGGTATTGGACAAATACGTGATAATGGATTTGCTCTTTCAGGCGCCCGGCGGCGGCTTTCAGAGCGGCGGACTGCCGCTTGGCAAGCTCTTCCGGCCATTCAAAGAATGGCTTCATTTTATGATTGCTTTTCAACGCCATGAACAGAGCGTAGTCGTTGATCCAGTCTTTGTGGATCTGTCTAAAGGCCTCGATTTCGTCCGCCAGACGGGCGGCGCTGTGGCGGCAGGCCAGATGCAGCGCTTTCGGCTTGCCGGTATATTGCGCGTAATAGTCCACCGTCCGCGGATCGCCGCCAAACAGACCGGCGCACTTATCCAGTTCGCTTTTCGAAAGAAAACCATCGCGATACAAATCGTCAAAATCGATAAAATACGGATTACCAGCAAATGCGCTGAACGCCTGATAGGGCGAATCGCCAAACCCCGTGGGAGATGCGGGCAAAATCTGCCAATAAGCCTGTTCGCTTTGCCGCAGTCCGTCCACAAATTCGCGCGCACCCCCTCCGAGAGTTCCGATACCGAACGGACCAGGCAGAGACGAGATGCCAAGCAAGATGCCGCTTCCTCTTTTCATGGTTTAATCCTACACCAGTTTGTCATCCATGACTATACGAATTTCCGTCTGAGCTACTGAAACAGAGGGAAATCCCTGTAGATAAATTCGTCAAAGACGCCGGTCATGCTCAGAAAATTGCTATCCAGCACGGGAGCGCCGCTCTCGTTTTTCAAAATGGTTCCCGATTCTCCAAGAGGGAACATGGTCTGGAGCCTGACCGGGCCTGATTTTCCGTATTCAATGACCTGCGCGTACGTGGAACGGGACGAAAAGGGCATTTCCCATATCTTAATCCCCATATAGCTGAACGTGATCACCCCCCGCTCATTGGTTCCCCAGGGACGGGCGCCCAATGAGGCCAGCGTATTATCCAGGGCCTTGACGATGATCGCATTGGCCGTCTGGGGCGCGGCCGGATCGGACAGGTTCTGAAACCAGTTGTAATAGTTGTCAATTCCCCCCTTCTTCAAGTCGTGGAGGAGAACATTGAAGAGGACAGGCTTGCTTTTCGCCGCCGGAGCGGCATCCAGTTCCTCGAAAGTGAGCTTCAGAACCTCTTTAATCCAGGCATCCATGAGCATCCAGGCATCGGCGCGGTTCTTTCCGGCCGCCCAGGCTCCGGCGCCTCCTTCGACGAAATGCCCATCCCAGGAGGCTAGAAGATTCAGGGCCGCCGTGCGGGCGGCGACCGGCGCGTCCGGTGCGCTGTTCACAGCCGCGGTGAATTCCGAGGAGACAAAATTCCAGGGATTTCCTCCATCGCCAATGGAATCGGTCGCGGCAATGTTCAGCGCCAGGTCACGAACCTGTTCAAAGGTCAGGGATTTGCCGGCGCGGAGATAGTCGTTGATGACATCCGCCCGGTGGGCCACGCCCATGACATAGAAGGGAGCATTGGGCGGACTGTTGTATCCGGCATTCGCCTTGTTGTTCCAGCCGCAGTAATAGCCCTGGCTGGTATTGCGATCCGTGGCGCGGGGAATCAGCTTTTCCGGATCCCATTCCAGCGCAGCCCCTGTCGCGCCCTGAGGCAGACGCCATTCGCCGTAAGGACGGACGGGATCCCTGCCCGACATCCAGAACGCAATGTTTCCGTCCCGATCGGCATAAAGAAAATGCTGCGAGACCGGCACCAGTTCTATCGCCGCCCCGAATTCGTCCATACTGGCCGCCCGGGCCAGATCAAGATAGGCCTTGATCGCCTGAGACTCATATTTCCAGTGGGCATATTTCCAGGAAATAACTGGTTTTTCATTGATGACCGGTCCGTGAACAGTCCTGTAAACGGGAAGCGCCACATCATCCCCGCCCTTCACTTTGATAATTTCCGTCCGGTGCAGAATTTTTTGCGCGGCATCTTCCAGATAATAATCCGCGGAATGCGCATGGCCAACCTGCATGGTCCAGGCATGGTGCGGCGTCCGGCCGATAATCATCGCGGGCAGCCCCGCCACATGCATGCCGGAAATATTTAAACCGCCGGCTCTGATCGATCCCTCGCCTACCACAGTGGGAACGCTGAACCCCATCTGCGGCCCGGAATAAATCATGGGATTACCGGAGGCGGTTTTCGTCCCGCCGACAACCCAGGCATAACTGCCCATTTTTATATAGGCGTTGATTTTCTTAAGATTGGCATCGATATGAGTCTGCCGTTCGGCCATATTTTTGGAGACATCACGCAGGTCGGGAAACGTGGGAGGATTGGCAATCAGCGGCAACGTTTGCGGCATTGATATTTGACGCGCGCCCGCCCCCGCGGCGGCAAGAGGCTTGGGAATATAGGTCAGAGCGTCCGGATCGTTGATCCATCGTAAATCCTCAAACATTTTAGCACCTTGTACAGATCCATAATGATCCACAAGTTCCTGGTACAGGGCGGCGTTCTCAATCTGCCCCTGATTCAGCCCTTCGGGATCAAATTTTCTCATCATCATCGCCCCGCAGGCCATGACATCCTGATAAGTCCAGTTCTCAAGCGCGGCGCCGGTCATGCCGAGCGCGGAAAACTCAAAAGGCAAAAGGGAAGGATTAGACCGGATTTCCGCAATGCGCCGGTTGAAGCCGGCAATATACCCTTTGACCACCTCCTGCGACTCGCCGTCCATTTCATTGAACCCCTTTTGCAACTCCAGATCGGAATATCCGGTTATGCGCGCCAGTTTATCCTGTTCCAGTTGAGAGGAGCCCAGTATCTCGGCCAGCCTTCCCCGGGCCGCCCGCCGGAATGTTTCCGCTTGAAAGAGACGATCAGTCGCCACCGCGTATCCCATTGCCTCAAAAACGTTGTAGAGAGTTTCCTGCTCCGAGCCGGTGATGAACCATACTCCCTTGGCATCCCGTGTGGTTTTTACCGTGGACGGCGCGGGAGCGGAACCGCCTCCGCCGTAGCATCCCGCTATGGCGACGGCGGCGGAAATCAGCAGCATGATTAATTTCAGCCGACGAAAGAATAATTGCCGCAAACGCATAATTTCCCCCGTTTTTCACTTAATCTTATTCATTTGTTTGTTTTTTTATCCGCGCTGAACTCAATTTTTTTCAACGCGGCCCGGATGATTGGAATCCCCCGCTTTTTTACAAGAGGGGGATGGTGATCCATTTTTATGACAGAAGAAGCTTTTAGTTGCCTTTGAACGCGGGTTTTCTCTTTTCCATAAAACCGGCCATCGTCTCGGCCAGGTCTTCGGAAGGTAGAATCATGGCGCTGCGGGCGGCCACATATTCGAGACCGTCGGCGATGCTCTTGCCACGGCAGTAGTTCAGAACTTCCTTGACGCCCTGAACTGCAAGCGGCGAGGCCTCGGCGATTTCGCCGGCAAGTTGCCCGGCGCCTTTCAGGAGAGCATCCCTGTCGGGATAAACCTCATTGACGAGATTCACTTCCTTGCAGCGTTTTGCATCGTAAAACTTGGCCGTATAGGCCATTTCACGGGTTATGCCCTGGCCGACGATGTGCGGCAGTCTCTGGAGCACGCCAACATCCGCGATAATGGCGACAGCTGCTTCCCTCAAGGAAATCTTTGCATCCTCGGACGCCAGACGGATGTCGCAGGCCGCCCCAAGGTCAAGCGCCGCGCCGATGGAAAACCCGTGGAAACAACAGATCACCGGCTTTGCGCATTTTTCCACACTCGACATGGCTTCCTGGAGCGGGAAAATGTCATGGAATAGTTTCACGGTAGCCCTGGCGCTGAAATCAAAATTCCTGAGAGTGGGGATCATGGGCGCCATACCCAAAAGATCGATGCCCGCGCTGAAGTCTTTGCCTTCACCGGCAATGACGGCGACGCGAATATCATCATCGCGGTCGATATCGGCAAAGATGGGAATAATCTCCGTCCATGCATCAGGCCCCATGGCGTTCTTCTTTTCCGGCCTGTTTAAGTAAACCCAGGCGACACGGCCTTTCTTCTCCACTCTGTAAAATTTATAGTTGTCTGACATGACATGATCCTCCTTCTGCATATTCTCACAAGCTATAATGTTTCCCAGGCATAATGTCAAAGGTTGATTTTGTCATGTCAAGCCAATATAGAAATGTCCTATTTGATCTTCATCATGGAGATATCCACAG
>CAZBGE010000025.1:0-31588 GCA_964491435.1 uncultured Smithella sp. | reverse complement strand
ACGGTTCACCGGGGCTGTTTCATCTTTCGCAGCCATGGTCTCTTTGGTTTCTTCCTTTTCGACTTCTTCATAGCCCGTCAAAACGTGAGCCGGAACATTCCGGATATTTCCAACTCGGACAGCAACTTCGGCCGACAAACCCGTTGCATTCTCTTTTCCCCCCCCCGGTTCCATCATTTGCATCTCTTCCACTTTCGCCTGTACAAGAATATCAGTTTTCCCGGCAGGCAGAATCATGGCAAATCCGGGTGTCATTTGATTTTCTTCGGCTTTTGAAGTTTCCTGATGCAATTGCTCCGGAGATTCAGACATTTTAAGATTTGATAACGTTTCCGTTGATTGCTCAGAATAATCATATTGCAGAAGCTCAGACAGAGTCTGCTGCATCAAACAAATAAAACTGTTTCCATTTTCATCACAGCTTTCTTTTCCTGTTGTTTGTTCCGCAACGCCTGCCCCGATCAGTTGTATTAAACTGCAAATATTGACATCCGGATTCAGGTTATTTATAATTCCAGCAGAAATACTCATACTTGCTCCATATGCTGTTTGAACATCATCTCTGCAAGGGGCATGCCAGATCCGTTAACATATTATTTGTTAATATTTACAATAACATACAAATATTTTGAAATGCATGGATTTCATTTTCTTTCTTTCAGGAAAAAGATCGTGCAAAAAATTCCCAGGACACCGGGAAAGAATATCCTGGAATCATGGGGTCGGAAGATGGCAATCCATAGGCAAAAAAAGCAGAGACATGGTGACATGCCTCTGCTTTTGCTTTTGCTTTTGCTTCTGTTTTCGGGAGTTTAAAGTTTACTGCGCTTTGTCCACTTTGCTGCGGGTAATTTCACGGGTAATATCCACTGCCTTTTGCGGGCTGAGGTACGCCCATAAAGCGCCGGCTTTATCTTTTTTCATATTCATGGTAATTCCCGCAGCTGTCTTTGTATCCAGTTTTTCCATCATTGGCCCTGCCTTTGCCGGCGGCGTGGCGTCGTAAACCTTGGCCATGTCCTTATAACGTTTAATATCTTCTTCCCGGACAGCATCCAGTTGGACGGCAAGCTTTTCTTCCTGCGCTTTCAGGATGGCCATTTTTTCCATAATATCTTTACGCATCGCTATTAATCGCTGCTCATCGGCACGGAGAGCGTTTTCCCGATTATCCAGCTCCGTTTTCTGCGCCGCCAACGCCGCGGCTAAATCTCTTTGCTGAGCTAACATGTCTTCCATGGCGTCTTTGACCACCGGCAGTGTTTTTGTTGCAACTGGCTGCTTTACTGCTTGTTCTGCATTAACCTTGATTGCTGATGCCTTAGACTGCGCCAACGCCGAACGGATCACGACGGCATCATCCGTCGATATGTTTAATTTATGCAAAATACCCAAAACGGAAACCACCTTCACAAGAATCAAAACGGCAATCAGTACTTGAGCTACAATAATGATTCTTTTCATGTTTCTCTCCTGCCATATTTTAAAATGGACATTTCATCTGAATTTTTCTGCTCCATTTCGTTCATGTTTTTTCGATACTCTTCAGACTGCCGGTCTCTTAAATTTTCCATCACTTTTCTGTTTTTGACCGCCTCCACTAATTCCTTCCTTTTCTTTTCCACCTGCTCCCCGGCCTGTTGAATAACTTTTTTCTGTTCTGTTTCCTGACCACGGACATTTTCAATAAAACCGACTAACGTAGCAACATCATCAGCGTGGATCATGGCGTTTTCCATCTTCCGCAAATCATTCATCAGACTTTCCCGTTCGGAAACCAGCGACTGCAAAACGGCTTTCTGTTCTTCCAGATAACGTTTGACATCTGAAAATTCATTAAGGATTTTTTCCTCCACGTTCAACCGGTAATCGAGAACAGACTGTAACTTAAATTGAAACATATCTATTCTTTAAACAACTCCAGCAGTTGCTTTTTGGCCAGTGTAAAATCAATTTTTTCATCGATATTCTGGCGTAAAAAAGCGTTGACCTTATCCACCATGCGAATGGCGTAATCAATTCCGGGATTAGATCCACTCACATAAGCACCGATATTGATGATATCCTCGGCCTTCTTGTGCGTGGCCAGAATATTCATGAGTTCATTGGCTTTCTTCTTTTGTTCCGCATCCACAATATCAATCATGACGCGGCTAATGCTCTGCAAAACATCAATGGCCGGATAATGATTTTTATTGGCCAAGCTTCGCGACAATGTGATATGGCCGTCCAGAATAGACCTCGCCGCATCGGAAATTGGTTCATTAAAATCATCTCCCTCGACCAAAATCGTATAGAGACCGGTAATGCTGCCCACTCCCTCAACGAGACCGGATCGTTCCAACAGTTTCGGCAGCAGACTGAATACCGAAGGCGTGTAGCCTTTTGTTGTTGGCGGTTCGCCTACGGAAAGCCCAACTTCTCTTTGCGCCATGGCAAAGCGGGTCAGCGAATCCACCATTAACAGGACGTCGTTTCCCTGATCGCGGAAAAATTCTGAAACCGCCGTTGCAACATAGGCTGCTCTCATTCGGATCAGAGGATGCATATCCGAGGCTGCAACAACCACAACAGAGCGTGCCAAACCCTCCTCTCCTAAATTCTTTTCCAGGAACTCACGGACTTCCCTGCCTCGTTCACCAATCAGGCCAATGACATTGACATCAGCCTTTGTATTACGGGCGATCATACCCATTAACACGCTTTTGCCGACACCTGATCCCGCAAAGATGCCCATTCTCTGTCCTTTGCCGCAGGTAAACAGGCTATTGAGCGCTCGAACACCTAAATCCATGGGCTCTTTGATTCGGCCACGATCCAGGGGATTGATCGGTTCAGCATAAATGGGGTATTCGTTTTCAAAATTGATTGGCCCTTTGTCATCAATCGGATTACCCAACCCATTAATAACCCTCCCTAAGAGCGCTTTGCCTACACCGATACCGGCTTTATGTCCCATGGACAGAATTTTACAGCCCGGGCTTAATCCCTGAATACTTTCCAGCGGCATCAGGAGCACCCTGCCGTTTTTAAAACCGACCACCTCTGCTTCCACTGGCAAATCACTATTCACCGGAATAATTCCACAGACTTCGCCAATTGAAGCGGCAGGACCGTTACCTTGCACCATTAAGCCAATGATTTCACTTACTTTTCCATTTACACGAATCGGATTGATCCGATGCAAAATATTTTCATATCGGGAAAGATCAATCATGGGATTATTCATTTATTTCACCTGTATAATGATTAAACATGCAACATAGCGGATTTAATTTCCCTGAGCTGACTTTCCAACCGGGCGTCAACTTCTCCGAACATCGTTTCCACAACAGCGCCCCCTCTTTTTATGGCGGCGTCTTCTTCAAAAACAATATTGCGTATCCCTTCAAAAGACTGCAGAAAATCTTTTTTGACCTCCATCATATAACGGAAATCCTGTGGATTGAGGCGGATTTTCATCCCCTCCGTTTCCGTAATATTCTTCAGCGCTCCCTTGAGTACTTCTAAAATAATTTCCTTGCGAGTTGAAACTTCCTGATGAAGAATTTTTTCAGCAATGGCGACGGCCAGTTTAACCATCTGCTCTTCGCCTTTACTTAGAACATCTTTTTTTATTTGAGGGATTGTCCTCGTTACTGCCGCCAATATTTCCAACTTTGCCGCAACATCTTTACTTTGCGCCTGAAGACCTTCCGCATGACCTTTTGCATATGCATCCTGTTGGATCTTTTTCAACTGGCTTTCCGTGATTTGACTTGTTTTCTCCGCCGGAATCTGATCTTTCGCCGACGCAGAACCCACGGGATTTCTTCCCCTGTTACTGTCGTTCACAACATCATTTTTTGCAACACCTGATAAGGGCACAGCTTTTCCCGTATTAATAATTTCTCCGGCTTTGATGACGTTTCGCTTATACGAATCCATCCTTTTCATCTCCACGCAGGATAACAATTCTGCCTTCCGCCTCAAGTTTCTTGGTTGTTTCAACGATTTTCCGCTGGCTGGATTCCACTTCCGAAATCCGGATGGGGGGCATAAGCGATATTTCCTCTTTCAGCATTTCTGCGCCGCGCTTGGACATATTCCTGAATATTTTTTCCCTCTGTCCTTCATCCACCATTTTTAACGCGCGGGACAGGTCTTCGGCGCTAACTTCCTTCATCAATTCTTGCAATGATTTATCGTCTAAATTCAAAACATCTTCAAAGCTGAACATGAAATTACGAATCTGGGAGGCCAGCTCGGGATCGGAATCTTCCATGGCCGTCATTATGGCATTTTCGGTTGAACGGTTCATCCGGTTCAAAATATCAGCGATCACTTGCGCGCCGCCCATTTGCTGATCGGAAGAGTTTCCGGTAATCAGTTCCTTTTCGAGTGTTTTGGCGACTTCCTCGATAAACTCGCGCGGCACACTTTTGAGCGTAGCCATGCGCTTGGTAATTTCATATTGAATGGCCGGTGAAAAATATTCCAGCACCGCTGCGGCTTTTTCCGGTTTCAAATGCACCATAATCAGCGCAATCGTCTGAGGATGCTCCGTACGTGTAAATTCCGCCAATACCTTCGGATCGATTTCATGAAGCTTATCGATGATTGGATTGTCAAAGGCAGAGCTACCCACCTCACTGATGATGGTTTCAGCTTCATGTTCACCCAACGCTTTGACCATCAGACTTTTCGGAGTACCGTCACGGACAGTGATCATTCCGCCCAGTTCCTTGGCCATAGTGCAGAATTCCTTGGCGACTGAATTAATGGTCTCCGCGGGAATATTGGACACCTTGCTCATTTGTTTGCCCAACCTGCGAATTTCGGCCGGTCTGAAATTTTTCATCACATTGGCCGCCACATCTTCATCCAAGGACAGAAGCAAAATCGCTGCTTTTTCTTCACCTGTCATTTTTTGCCTCAAGAAATCGGGAGAATCCCGCCCATTGTTTATTTGATCCAGTTGCGCATAATATCGGCAAACTGTTTGGCGTCCGCCCGCGCCATTTCCCTGGTTAACTCAGATTCCGTCATGGACCGCTCACCGCCGGCCGGAGCCATGGCTTCCGCCGCTCGGCGCGCATATTCACCAACCGCTTCACCGGCGGGAACGCGCGCTTGAGCCATTGGAGTAGCCGGCGCTCCGCTCATCACGCTTTTCAACAATGGACGAAGAACAACCATGATAATAAAAGCCATCAGGGCAAAGATACCGATATATTTCAAGACAGGCGAGAAGGTCTCAATATTTTCCTTCAAGGTAGCTGATTCCGCTTCTTCGGCGCCGACTTTCCTGAAAGGCATATTGGTAACAACAACCTGATCACCGCGTTGAGCGTTAATGCCTGCCGATTTTCTGACCAAATCTTCCAAGGATTCGATTTCGTTTTTTGTCAGCGCCTCGTAAACTTCCTCGTTCTTCTCATTTTTCTTATACTTACCATCCACCAGAACGGCAATGGACAATTTTTTCGTTTCGCCTACCGGCATCACTGTCTTGCTGACAACTTTATTGATTTCATAGTTAATAATTTCATCCAGCTTTTCCTTTTTGGGATTCTCCGAAACCGCCCCGGCGGGACTTACCGCGTTTTCTTTTTCCGAATTCCGCTGCGTGCTGCGGATGACTTGCGCTTCGGGGTCATAGGATTCCTCTGTTTTTTCCATGATGCGAAAATCTAGCTCTGCGGTAACGCGAACAGCGGCCTTGCCCTGCCCCACAACATTTTCCAGCATGGTTTGAATGCGCGACGCCAGCTCTTTCTCCATATTTCGCTGATAATCACTCTGTTGCGCCGTCAACTTGGAAAGTTTGTTGTCATTTTGTTTTGTAGAAAGAATGGCGCCGCGGGAATCAACAACCATGACATCCTCAGGATTCATTCCTTCAATAGAACTGGCCACCAGGTGAACAATACCATCGATTTGTGCAGGACGAAGGCTTTTGCCGGATTTAAGCCGCAAGGTCACGGACGCCGTCGGTTTTTTCTGCTGCTCGGTGAACAGTGAATCCTTAGGCAGAGCAATATGCACACGACTGGATTGAATTTCATCCAATCCGTTAATCGTGCGTGACAATTCACCTTGTAACGCACGGCGGTAATTCAGCTGCTGTTCGAATTCCGTCGCTCCCAATGTCTTATTGTCAAATATTTCAAACCCGACTCCGCCACCCTGAGGTAAACCGGCGGCGGCAAGCTCCATGCGCAATTCCGCCACCTTATCCGCCGGCACGGAAATGGCGCCGCCCGATGATGATATCTTGTAGGGAATTTTCTTTTCACTCAACTTGCTGACGATATGGCTCGCATCTTCGTTGGAAAGATTGGAAAAGAGCACACTGTATTCCACTTGTGCCGTCAAATAAATCAGCAATACGATACTGGCCACGGTAGCCGTCAGGACCATGATAATGGAAATTTTTTTACCGGAACTCAGAGCTTCAAAGCCCTTCCAAAACTTTGTCAATGATTGAATAATTGCATCCATGATTTCACCCAGTGATCAAAACGGGGAATTATACCTGCATCCGCATCACTTCCTGATACGCATCCAGGATCTTATTGCGCACCTGCATCATCACCTGAAATGAAATACCTGCTTTTTCCAGCGCAATCATGGCGTCATGGACAGAGCTGGCATCCTCCAGTTGCACATTGGCAATTGCCTTATCCGCATCGTTTTGTAATTTATTAATGTCTGTAATCGCCTCTTTTAGAATCGAACCGAAGGAATTGCCTTCTAATTTTTTATCACTATCCGGCTTTTGGGGTTCAATCCCGCTTAAAGGTTTTAATGATTCAACGCTACTTCGAATAAAAATATCATCTGTCATGATTTTGACTCCCAGAATTATGAATATTCTATTTACCTATCTCCATCGCTTTCATCGACATGTTTTTCATGGCGTCAAAAGCTGTTGCATTCGCCTCGTAAGCCCGAGAGGCGGTAATGAGGTCCGTCATCTCCAGCATCAGATTGACATTGGGAAGCGTTACGTAACCGTCCTTATCCGCATCCGGATGAGCGGGATCATGGATTTTTTTAAACCCGTCCTTCTCTTCGTTCACCTGGTCCACCTTCACAGCGCACACGGCGTCCTTCAATTGCAGGTCAAACCCTTTTTCCAGAGGATCCGAGGTAAAGGACATCACCTTTCTTTTATAAGGGCCGCCTTCCGGAGTGCTGGTCGTGGACATGTTCGCGATATTACTGGTGATCACATCCATTTTTTTCCGCTGCGCGGAAAGTCCGCTGCCGACAATCTTAAATGTTGTAAAAAATTCCATTTATTTGGCCTCCGTCAAAACATTGCGTAATCCTTTGAACTTTCGCGCCAAGAGTTCTGCCGTTAAATTATACATTAAATGATTTTCCGCAAGATTAGTCATCTCACGGTCGAGATCCACTTTATCATCGGAAGTAATCATTTTGAAGTCATTTTTGGAAATTTCGTCCGCGGCATTGGGAAAATGTTTCTCATCCGTGCGCGTGAGCAGAATTCTGACATCTATGGCATTTTTAAGATTATCTTTGAATACGTAATCGGATGATTTGTAATCCTTGGTATCTAAATTGGCGATATTAGAGGTAATCACTTTATTGCGCTCTGAGCGGTAATCCATCATCGCGCCCAACAAATTATATGTTTTTCCAAATAACCTTTCCATATCATACTCCCTGGAAAGTTTTACTTGCAAATCACATACCAAGAGACTCAATCATCCGGCGTCATATCTTTTATGCCATATTCATTTAATTTATTACGCATCGTACGAACACTAATCCCTAGTATCTTCGAGGCCTTCGTCTTATTCCAGCCAACTTTGTTCAATGTGTCAAAGATCATGTTTTTTTCCATTTCATACAAGGTATTACTGTTTTTGTCGTCATTTTCATGACGATTCTTTATATCAAGTTTCATCTGATCTGTTTGCCTGTCGGAATCTTCTTCTTTTTGTTCCAAAAATAGATTCGGCGGTTCAATCCGCTCCCCCGCGCAAATCAAAACTGCCCGTTCCATGACATTTTCCAGTTCGCGGACATTGCCCGGCCAGGAATAAGCTGAAAGCGCCGTCTTTGCCTCCGGTGTCAAAACCGGTTCTTTCTTTTCGTTTATTTCACTGTATTTTTTAATGAAGTGTTCCGCGAGAAGCACAACATCACCGTTTCTTTCCCGAAGTGGCGGGACAATAACCGGAATGACGTTCAACCGGTAATAAAGATCACTGCGAAATGTTTTCTGGAGAATCCTGTTTTGTAAATCCGCATTCGTGGTCGCAATAATCCGGACATTTACCGGCACAGGCATTTTACCTCCCAGCCGATCGACTTCTGATTCCTGAATCACCCGCAGTAATTTCGCCTGTAACTGAATATCCATTTCAGATATTTCATCCAGCAGAAGCGTTCCTCCATCCGCCAATTCAAACTTGCCTGCTTTTTTGACTGTTGCTCCAGTGAAAGCGCCTTTTTCATAACCGAACATTTCACTTTCCAGAAGTTGGGCGGGAATAGCCGCACAATTCACGGCAACAAAAGGCATCTGCCGGCGATTACTATGGCGATAAACAAAACGCGCAAAAAGCTCTTTTCCCGTGCCGCTTTCTCCCTGAATCAAAATGCTGGATTTGCTTTTGGCCACGCTCTTGAGCATGTCCAACAATTCCAGAATTTTTTTATCCTGTGTAATGAGCTCTTTATGGGGATAAACATGCTCCGCTACCTGTTCTTCATCATGATCCGTCTTGCGGGCGCTGGCCAGCACATTTTTCACGGCAAATTCCAGATCATCCAGAGAAAAAGGCTTCATGATAAACTCGGAGGCGCCCTCTTTCATCGCTTCCACCGCCGTACTGACCGTTCCATAAGCCGTAATCAGAATCACGGGGGTCTGCGGCGAAATCTTTTTGATTCCCCTGAGAACGTCCATACCGGTCATTTTGGGCATGCGCATGTCCGTCACAACGCCGGAAAACTGACCATTCTTGAATTTGACCAGTGCGTCTGCGCCGTTTTCGGCGGTTTCCACTTCATACCCGCAACTGCTCAAAGACTCGGAAAGCGCCATTCTCATGGATAGATCATCATCAACAATCAGTAATTTTTCCGCTTGTGACATTTAGACACTCTCCCTTATGTTTTCACTTTCCAAGACGGCGGGCAAACTCACATTGACGATCATGCCGCCTTCGGGTGCATTCTCCACAAAAATGGAACCATGATGTTCGCTGATAATATTGTGCACGATGGCCAGCCCCAAACCCGAACCGCTTTCTCTGGTGCTGAAAAAAGGATCAAATATTCTGGATAGGTCGGCCTGAGGAATCCCGGGTCCAGCGTCTTGAAAAATGATTTCAGCAACCTTCTCATGTGGTTCAAGGAGACTCTTTGGCGAGAGTCTGGTCAATATGATAAGTCTTCCACCATCCGGCATGGCCTGTTGCGCGTTGAGAATTATATTCAGAAACACCTGTTTGAGCATTTCGGCATCAGCCAAAATGTGAATGTCCTGAGAGTACAATTGCACCGCAACATCGATTCCCGCCTGCTCGATAATCTGTTCAGAAAAATTAATCACGTCCTGCAGAATATCATGCAAATGGACGTTTTTTATTTGCGGTGTCTGCCGTCGCGTGAATAACAGCAAGTTGGATATTTTATTATCAACATTCTTGACAGAGGAAATAATCTGCACAACGCGTTCCCGATCTTTCTTCTCCGTCAGATTTTTCAAAAGCAGCGACGCGAAAAGTTCAATGCTGCCCAAAGGATTACGGACTTCATGAGCGATGTTTGCCGCCATCTCACCCATGGCAGCGAATTTCTCCGTTCGCTTCGCCATCTCTTCGAGTTTTTCAATCCTCGTCATGTCACGCAAAACAAAGACATTGCCGATAACCTGGCCTGTCGGTGATTTAAAAGGAGAGCAGAATATTTCAAGCGTTCTCCCGTTGATTTTCACTTTATGGCCGGATTCTCCCTTGAAATACTCCGATAAATTAATCGTTTGCCAGTCGCTGACCGGCATGGATTCAAATAAAACGCTGATATGCTTTCCGGTTACAGACTCCTGCCGGACATCCGTAAAGACTTCCGCGCAGGAATTTATCGTCGAAATGCGGCCTTCCAAATCGGTCACAATCACGCCATTAATCAGACTTTCCAGAATATTTTGCAGATAATTCTTGGTCTCTTCCTTTTCTTCAATTGTTTTTAAAAGTTCCGCATTTTTATCTTCGAGTTCTTGATTGAGAGACGCAAACCTTTCTTCCAGCCTGGCATAAGCGCGCTCCAGCTCCGCTGTTGCCTTATTGAAACTTTCAAATGATTTTTGCAGTAAAGATAAATCTTGCATAACGCAATCCTGTCAATATTATTTTGTTACCGTATTCCCGTATTTGTCCCACCATTTGACATCGGCCGCATAAAAATCAACCACCTTGCTCCAGAAACCTTCTGCACCGGCGGCAGTCTTGATTTGCGCAAATGTATTTTGCGCCTGCTCTTCCTTATTCATTTTCAAATAGGTTTTTCCCATCAAAAAACGCGACCATAATTTTAATTCCGCATCCGTTGAAAAGTCAAATGCTTTTCCATACATGGCCAATCCATTGGCCATATTGTCTTTATGGAGATACAAATCCCCCAGCTCCTTATAGGCAATTCCCGCATTGACCCTCTCACTTTTATCCTCGTTCAAATATTTTACCGCTGTCAGATAATTTTGCAGAGCCTGTTCGTTTTCCTTTTGCTCCTTAAGTGAGCGCGCGTAATGGATGTAGGTTCGCCCCGGATCGGATAGTTCCTGGCCGGCTCCAACAACCGCATGATAATTGGCAACGGCCTGATCATATAATTGCTTGCGGTAGGCAATTTCAGCCATGTTTTTTCGTACGCCGATCATCATCGCGCTTTTTCTGACGGATGGTTTCGCCGCTAGTGCGTTCAAAATATTTTGCGCGTCATCATATTTTTTCTGCATAATCAGACCTTCAGCAATATCCAGCGACACGATATTGATAACAGCTTCATTTCCGGCAATCTTTAAGTATCTTTGCAGGATAATCAGATAATCATCCAGCAAAGCAAGTTCTTTCAAACTGAGCGCAATTTTCTTAACCTGTGGATATTCATCAGCCTGTATGGCTACGGCGCCGTAAGACTTGAAATAGACATAAGCCACCGCCAGATAATCATTTTTGGCATAATATTCCTCAATTAAGGCCGCGGAAGCAGTTTTCAATCCCCGCGACGCATCCGTCATTCTCTTGCTCTGAGGATACAGCCTGAGAAAATCAAGGTAAACATCAGCCGCCCTCCTGCCTTCTCCCTTCTTAACCAGAGCTGCCGCCTTCTGCAACATCGCATCTTCAGCAATATCCCCCGTGACATTCTGTAAAATTAAGGTATCATAGGTGTCCATGGGATTTCTATAGAAATGGGTATGATTTAAGAAACGAAATATTTTAAGCCCCGGATTTTCCACACCGAGATCCGCCATCGCCAGCATACTTTCCTTGGCTTCTTTCGTTCCGGGATATTTATCAATGATCCGGTTATAAACCGCAAGAGCAGGAGACGGTTGACCTGACTGTCGGAAGGCGCTGGCCAGTAGTTTCAGCACCTCTTTACTTTTTTCATCATCCGGATAAAGGTTTACATAAAAAGAAAAAATACGCACGGCTTCATCAAATCGTCTTAAGGACATTTTATGCAAACCGACATCCAGCAAAAGATCCTTGGGCATGTCCGATAAATCGGGCCATTGTTTCCAGGAATCGCGAAACCAGACTTCAGCGTTGGTTGACTGCTTTGCCTTGTAAAAAGAATGGGCAATTAGATAAAAAGATCTCTTCGTATTGGCTCTTCCACGATATTTCATCTGGTATCTAATCAGCGCTTCCGCAGCTTCATTGTATTTACCATCAGTATAATAGATTTCACCAATCTTAAAATAAGCTTCTGGCACATAAGGCGCATCAGGATATTTGGCGATCAGGTTTTGATATTGCCTGATGGATTCCGGATAATATTTAAGATGCTCATACGTTTTCGCCAGCCGGTAATAAGTTAACGCGTTCTCCCTGCGCGGATCTGGAAAATTTTCAAGAGTGTTCTTGTAAAACTCCGCTGCAATCAGCAGGTTCTCCTTGCTACCTGCTTTCCCCAACCAATAATGACAGTCGGCCATATGCCGCAGCGCACGTTGCCCCCATTCCTTTTGCGTGTCTTTCCGTGAAATAAATTCTTTAAATGTCACCAATGCCTGTGAATATTTTTTTTCTTTCAACTCGGCCAAAGCTTTGTTGTAAATTGGTGAGTCCGATGCCGGTTCGAAGATGTCTTTTTCACCAGGCTCTTTAAAAACTTCCTCCGCGGATTTTCCGGCATGCGCTAATAAGGGTGGCTCCGGCATCAATTTTTGATTACCCATGATAAGCGCCTTAAATGCTTCTTTTTTCTCCTGAGCAGTGTTTTGTTTATTGCTTCGAGCCGAACGAAACTCTTCTTTTTTGCTGATGGTCTTTTGTTTGATTTTCTGAGGTGAGGTCACATTCAGACCCGCGGCTGCCTTAACATCACTCTTTGAAGGATCATTATTAGTCATTTTATTTCCGGCAACAACAACCGGTGATGAAGGAGATTTTGGTTTTTTAGTCTTGATGAATTGAACTTTGTTCGCTTTCGGAACAGATTTTGTTTCCGGCAAAGTATGAATAAAAAATTTATCAATTTTTTCAGCACGCTTCATTTCCGTCGCCGCTATTAATGCTTTTTGCCTGTTTGCATATTGTCCGGCATAAACACGATACCATTTACCACTTCCGGGTACATGGGCTTCACGCACAGAAGCTGAATATCCTTGCAAATGAAGCCTGTTTACATCAATTTTTGCCTGGCGAAGTGTTTTGTACGACGCAATATGAATAGAATATATTTCCGCATGGGCCAGATCAATCCGAAAAATGGTCAGGTTCAATAGTATTAGAAATAATGTAAATTTTTTAATAAAACGTTTCTTCCAACATCTCATGGTCGTATCTCATTATGTAAATAAACATTTGAAAATGAATCATGCATTTTACATACCAGATTCTCTTGCCAATGGGCAAATGAAAAGCTGCAAAAGAAATATCGGGAAATTAATCGCTTATTCGGCTATGATTCTATCAAACAGGGGCCTTGGTCGTCAATTTATTGACAATGAGTTTGCAAGTCATCTGCATTTTTTTAAAGACAATTGAGAAATTGCAGTATTTATTTAATTTAAAATAATCTATAAAACATGGTACTTTATTTGCATATTGTTTTATATATTAAACTTCAGGAGCCGTTTATGAGTGATACGGAGACAGGAGCAGTGGACGACAAAAGAGAATATTCGAGAGTTGACACCTATTTGCCGTTTGAATATAAACTTATTAAGATAGAACACAAAGACACTGTGCGTTGCCGGATGGCGGGAGAATCCGTCCTGGCGGAGTTTAAGTCTTTACCAAATCCCGACGATCAATTAATTGCACAGTGGCTTCAGTCCATTAACGCCAAATTGGACGAAATTATCCGTATGATGACTCTCCACCGGGACGGGTTCAACTGCCTGAGCATAGCAAAAGTCAATATTAGCGGCGGCGGAATGAGCTTCCATGCTGGTCAAAGTTTTTCAGCAGGCGACATCCTGGAATTGAAAGTTATGCTTGGTTTGCAAACACCCCTTGCGCTTTTTCTCTACGGTGAAGTTGTCGAGCTTACTCAACCGCACCCGGAATATGACACAGCCGTCCATTTCATCAACATTGATGAAATGCTCAGAAATGAAATTGTTCGTTTTGTATTTGAGGCAGAAAGGGAAATTCTAAGGGAAAAAAGGAGGTAAATCCCTGGACTCATGATTGCTATTATTGGTTTTGTAATTGTCACGGTAGCTGTAATCGGCGGTTATCTTCTTGAAGGCGGCAATCTTTCCGTTATTTTTCAGCCTGTGGAATTGATGATCATCGGTGGTGCGGCTGTAGGAGGTTTTATCATTGCCTCACCCATAAAAGTGATCAAGGCTACCGGTTCGTCCATTGCGCGTATTTTTACAAATAAACCAAAAACAAAACAGGACTACATGGATCTTCTCCGGATGATCAACGGCATATTTTATAAAATACGCCAGCAGGGTCTGGTTTCCATTGAATCGGATGTGGACACTCCAGAACAAAGTCCGCTTTTTACAGACTATCCGCAGATTCTGAAAAATCATACCGCCATCAACCTGATTACCGACACCTTGCGCACAGTCATGACCACCACTATTGCGCCACACGAACTGGAAGCCTTGATTGATCAGGAATTGGAAGCATATCATGAAGAATTAATGGCTCCTGCGCACAGCGTCAGCACCGTTGCCGACGGGTTGCCGGGATTGGGCATTGTCGCCGCCGTTATGGGCGTCGTTTTGACCATGGGCAAGATCAAAGAGCCGCCCGAAGTCCTGGGCGCCAGTATCGGCGCGGCGTTGGTAGGAACATTTACAGGTGTTTTATTGTGTTACGGATACGTGGGGCCGATGGCAAAAAATATGGAGTTTGTAGTTAACGAAGATTTACAGTACCTTAATGTCATTAAAGTGGCGCTTCTGTCATTTATCGGTGGTGGCGCAGCGCCGAAAGTAGCGGTGGAATTCGGACGGCGCGTTGTACCGGTTGAATCTAAACCATCCTTTATCGAAATGGAAGACGCGCTGAGATCGGCCAAAAAGTAAAACAGGACGGCAATATACACGAGAAAGTATCATAACAAATGGAAGACGGTCATAAACAAATCATCATCAAGAAGGTGAAAAAGAAACAATCCGGCGGCGCGCATGGCGGATCCTGGAAAGTTGCTTATGCCGATTTTGTAACCGCCATGATGGCCTTCTTTTTACTTTTGTGGCTGCTGAGCATGGTTTCCGAGGAAAAAAGAATCGCCCTTTCTGAATACTTCCGGCAATATAGTGTTTTTGAGGCAAGCGGTTCGTCAGCCGTAACATCCAAGGATGCAAGATTGACGGATCCAAAATTTGTAACTGATATTGGCAATCAATCTCTAAGAGGACCCAACAAAAACGCCCGTGGCAAGGGGGAAAGTGAATTCAGAAACAAAGCCAAAAAAAATGTGACCATGAACGACGAAGAGACTGTCAAAAAAATTCGCGCTTCGATTGACGATAAAATGGCGGGCGTGCGGGATCAAATCCTTGTGGATGTGATTGAGGGCGGCATACGCATACAGATTATTGACACGGAAGGTTCCATGATGTTTCCTTTGGGGTCAGACCAGCCAACACCTAAAGCTTTGGAAATATTAAAACTTGTGTCTGATAACCTTAAGGAGATACCGGGAAAAGTCGTGGTGGAAGGACATACGGATTCAGCGCAATTCAGAGGCGGAAAAATCACGAACTGGGAATTATCCACATCACGCGCTTCCGCCGCGCGTCGCGTTTTGGAAGGATTCGGAACAGATCCGGGACGAATCGCCCGTGTTGTGGGTTACGCCGACCAAGAGTTGCTGTTGCCCCTCGATCCACTCGACCAACGCAACCGTCGCATCAGCATCATTGTTCTTCAAGCGCAAGAATAAATTATTCAGACAGACAAACATCCACAACAAAAGTCCCTTCATCTATATCAAAGGGAATAATCAAACTTGGTCCGCCCTTGATGTGCGTAATGGTATGATTCTTTCCAGAAACAACCGTCGGGATGGCGGCCTGAATATAAAAACCATCAGCTTCCAGATTTTTCCGGGCGACGCCGGAAATCATATTGGTAATCTCACCAACGGCATCTTTAATGTCGTTATTGATGCCTTTCATGTTTTCTCCAAGCATATTGGAGACAATTTTTACAATCGCCGATTCGCTAAAACTCAGAGCAAGCGATCCCGTTGCTGATCCGGTCAGCCCAATGATACCGGAAATATCGCCTTTGGCCAGACTATCCATTTTCAAATAAGGTTTGCCCGCACGCGGTTCTACAAATGCCATTGTTTTTAATACGCTTATGGTTCCTTCTAAAAAAGGATTGATAAATTTGACGTTCATGCCTTCCCTTTCCTGATCATGGTCCAAGTGTAAAATGAATTATTTGTTGATGCTTTCCATGATTTTCTTGATTTTTTCGTTCAGCACTTCAGCCGTAAAAGGCTTGACAATATAATTATTCACACCTGCTTTGACCGCCGCAACGACATTATCCTGAAGCGCTTCAGCAGTAACCATAAGAAAAGGTGTTTTAGACAGATCCGCATCCGCCCGCACGGCTTTGAGCAATTCCAAACCAGTCATGTTCGGCATATTCCAGTCTGACACAACGACATCAATTTTCTGAGATTTAAGTATTTTAAGGGCCATAACTCCATCTTCAGCCTCTACAATATCTTCATACCCGGATTGTTTTAAAAGATTGCGAACCACTTTTCTCATGGTTGCAAAATCATCAACAATTAAAACTTTAATATTTTTTTCATTCATAATTATCCTCGCATTATTGTTATCTTCATCCTTGAAAATTCATTCTTAATCAACGTTCCTCGGCTAACTCAAAAAGACCTTCCGTATCAATAATCAAACCAATCCGACCGTCACCCAGAATGGCGCCTCCAGCTAATCCCTTGATATTCTTCAGACCTTCTCCTAGGCTTTTTACGACAACTTCCGCCTTTGAAACAATTTTATCCACCATGAGACACCTTGAACCGCTTTCACTATCAACTACGACCACAATAGCCTCCCAAGGCTCTTTGTGCTCCGGCTCAATATCAAACAATTCATACATGCGAATAAGCGGCATCAATTGTCCCATAGCATTGATCATTTCCCCCTTCCCCACGACGCATGTGTAACTGGCGCGCGTTGGGCGCAAGGCCTGGCGGATGGATGTCGTCGGCAGAATATAGCTTTCCGCCCCGACTTTTACAATCATACCGTCAATAATCGCCAGTGTTAGAGGAAAGCGTGTAATGAATGTAGTGCCTTCGCCTACGGAACTTTCAATTTCAATTTTACCGCGCATTTTTTCCACAGCGCGTTTGACCACGTCCATACCCACGCCACGTCCGGATACATCTGTGACCTTTGCGGCCGTAGATAATCCCGGCAGGAAAATCATTTTGTATACTTCCTGATCGCTGAGGCTTTCATCTGGTGAAATAAGACCCGATTTAACAGCCTTATTGATAATCTTCTGTTTATCCAGACCTTTGCCGTCATCGGCGATTTCTATCACAATATTGCCGCCACGATGATAAGCTTTTAAGGTAATTAATCCCCTTTCCGGCTTGCCCGCCTTAATTCTTTCTTCAGGCATTTCCAAACCGTGATCTACCGAGTTGCGAATCATATGGACCAAAGGATTATAGATTTCATCAACCATATTGCGATCGATTTCCGTATCTTCACCAACCAGTTCCACGGATACTATCTTGCCTGCATTTTTAGCCAGATCCCGCACCAGCCGGGTCAGCCGTTGAAATGTCTGTTTGATCGGAATCATTCTCAGGCTGGTGGATACACGTTGCAAAGCAGACGTGATTCGAAAAAACTGCGACAGATCGCGTGTTAAACGCTTATCGGCATTCGCCTGTTCTCTGATATCCTGCGAAATCATGGACTGAGTGATGACCAGCTCCCCGACCATATCTATCAAATCATCCAGTTTGGTGGTATCCACCCGGATCGTCGTTAAATCCGTCACTTGTTCAACCTGTTTGCGCAACGCCTGGGATACTTGTTTGGGTTTAACAACGCCTTCTTCAATTAACGCCTGACCGATTTTTTTCTCGGGCGACGTTTCTTTTGCTTTCAGGGTTTTTTCCAGTTTTTCCTTGGAAATAACCCCTTCATCCACAAGTATTTCCCCAACCGTTTTCCCGCCGGCCTCAACATCCAGTCCCTGTTCGATCTTATGGATTCTGGCCTCGAGCGCAGGAATATCCAAATCGGGCAAACCGGCGGTGGTTTTGCCTTCTAAAATATCACGAAGTTGAACGATTAACGTCTTCAAAACATCTGCGCCGTCAAGAATAACATCGATAAGAAAAGGTGTCACGGATATGTCACCGTTTCGCGTTTTATCAAGCAAACTTTCCAAATTATGCGCCAGTGACCGGATTTTTTCCAAATTCAGAAAACTGGCAACCCCTTTGATGGAATGAAACGGACGAAAAATGGCGTTAATATAGTCTTTATTTTCAGGCTCATTTTCAAGATTCAGAATATTGATTTCAATCTCTTCAATGTACTCCAAGCCTTCGGTGATAAAATCACGTGTAAGCGATTCATCCTGTATTTCAATGAATTCGAAACTTTCTTTTTTTGTTTCCGGCATAACCTTCGTCGCCTCATCCGATTGGGATTCCTGCGCAACAGGAGGACCAGCCACACAGGCAACCGCATATGTTTTGACAAGAAATTCCTGAATATTTCCACTATACTGACCGGTGTTATCAAAACTGTCGGCAATCTCCTGCATTAGATAAATACCGCTTTCGAAGACTTTTGCAGCCTTATCCCTATCGTCAATCGCATCCAGAATTGTTTTTTCTAGGATCTGCCCCAAACCGGCGGCGCAACTTCTCACGGCTTCAATTTTCTGTTTTTTCGCCTCATCAATAATTAATTCCAACTGATTGAGCAGCTTGCCTGCCAGCGGAATATCCATTTCCTTACTGTCTTTAAAAAGATATTCCTGGGCTAAATCGTTCAACATTTTTATTAAATTACTATAGTCCATTTTCACACCATATTAATAATTTCTGAAGCAATCTTATCAATGGAAACCACTTTGTCCGCCGCGCCTAGCTTTATGGCCTCTTTAGGCATGCCAAATACAACACAGGAGTTTTCATCCTGCGCAAGAGTGCTAGCTCCCGCCTTTTTCATCTCAAGTAATCCCTCTGCGCCATCCGATCCCATTCCGGTCAGTATGACGCCGATCGCATTCGCACCCGCATATTTCGCGGTTGACTTGAACAGCACATCAACTGCCGGACGCTGATGATGCACCATAGGCCCCGTCTTCACCTCCACATAATACCTCGCGCCGCTTCGCCTGAGAATCATATGAAAGTTACCAGGCGCCAAAAGAGCGGTTCCTGGTGACACGGAATCGTTGTCCTGTGCTTCTTTGACCGATATCTGGCAAAGATCATTGAGCCTTGCGGCAAATGCCGTCGTAAAATTGGCTGGCATATGCTGCACAATAATAATTCCCGGAGAATTGGGAGGCATTTTCGTCAATAGTTTTTTTAAAGCCTCCGTTCCTCCGGTAGAAGCGCCAATTGCAATAACTTTATTGGATGTTTGAGCCAGCGCGCATATCGGTTCAGCAGAAGTAGCGCCACCATAGGTTACTTCATCCCTTTTGATAATTCTGGCACGTGACGCCGCGCGGATTTTTTCAGCAAGCTGCGCCGACATATCCCCGACACTGTATGCCGTACCAGGTTTGGCGATCACATCGACAGCCCCGATGTCCATCGCTTCCAGAGTTAATTTTCCACCCTGGGGGGTTAGGGAACTGACGATAATGGTCGGCAACGGATAATACTTCATCAACTTCTTCAGAAAAGTGAGCCCATCCATGCGAGGCATTTCGATATCCAGAGTAATAACGTCCGGCTTCAGGTTAACAATCCTTTCTCTCGCAACATATGGATCCGGCGCTACACCGATCACCTGGATATCAGGATATTTCGAAAGTTCTTCCGAAAAAATTTTCCTGACAACCGCAGAATCATCAACAATGAGCACCTTTATTTTATTCACTTAACCGTCCTCTCAACTTCTTATAGCTTTATCCTGATCCTGAACCGATTAAATTTATTGTTTTTGTGGTTCCAGATTCATAGCGATTCCCATATACTGTTCATCGGAATCAAATGAAAGGTTCAATGTTGCATTGCCATCTTTTTTAAATGTACCAAGTTTATTTTCATAGTCGGGAATAGACAAATCAAAAACCTGTGTTGCATCCAATTTATTGAGAAAACTGCCAGCAATCATATTCAGCGCTTCCTTACTACAATCTTCCATTGTTCTATCCGTTATTTCTTGCGGTTCTAAACCCAGCATATTTTGCGCCATGGTACTGGCCACGCCTTTGGATAGATACGCCTTGATTTCACCTTTCATGGGACCTTTGAATTGAATGGACGTTATCATGTCGTACTGGATGTCCTCATCAAAAGGTTCAAGAAAAACAAAAAACATCTTTTCGAACACTTCAAAAATCGAAGTCATCAGCATTTCTTGTATCTTCTTCGTACTGGCCATCATTTCCCACTCCTATCACTTCGTAAAGAACTTTTTTAATTTCTTCCGGCAAAAATGGTTTCTTGATAAAACCTTTTGCTCCTCGCGCAAAGGCTTCCTGCATACGACGGTCAGATCCTTCCGTTGTAATCATGATAACCGGTATTTCTTTCAAGGTCTCATTTTTCGCCAGTTGCTCCAATAATTCCAATCCGTTGACTTCCGGCATATTAATATCGGAAATGATCACATCCACCCAGTTTTCAGCCAATAATTCCATGGCCTGTCTTCCATTTTCCGCTTCCAGACAATGATCCATCTTAAAACCGGATATCTTCAAGATTTTCCTGATGACCGCTCGTATGGAATTTGAATCATCAACAATCAATACATTGAATGACATAAGGTCACCTTTCCTAAAAAATTAAACTATATAATACTAATTAGCTCTTTTGCGCCATTTAAATCATCAGATAACATGACCATGCTTTTTTCAAGATCACGCATCTTTAAATTAAATTTTTTCAATAATTCACTCACTGCACGCTGCGCCAGACCTTCCACGGCGCTGCCAATCCCCATCATCAAACAAGCCTCATCTGCAAGATAGACAATCCAAGGCATAATTTTGTCTTCCTTTGCCAACAAGTCCGGCCGATGGTGAAAAGAAATCGCATCTCGTATTTCAACCGGAAAATTCCAGTGTTCAGCAATTTTCCCCCCCAGATCGGCATGATTGATACCTAAAACAAGTTCCTCAGCCTCCAGAAAAGACATTTTCAGAGAGACAAGCATTGATATTTTCTTCATTTCATCGCGAACAAATTCGCCCATGATGATTTTCCCCACATCATGCACAAGCGCTGCCGTATAAAGGGTTGTATTTTCATCACCCGTAATCTTTTTTGATAAGATCTGCGACATCAAGGCCACTGCTACTGAATGTTCCCACAAATCCGTCGCCTTGTCAAAATACCCGGAAGCGCCTTTTTTATAATATTTGGAAATGCCAGCTGTTTGTATCGCACGCAAAAGATTTTTCTGACCCAAATACATGACGGCATCGTTGATTGTGCTGATTTTATGCGTTGCGCCGAAATAAGACGAATTGGCCATCTTCAGAATATTGGCAGTAATCGAAGGGTCGTATTTAATGATATTGGCTACCTGTAATACGGAATAGTCAGCCTTGCTGAGCAATTGGGCAACTTTGTTGCCGGTAGCCGGAAAAGCCGGAATGGTATCAATGGATTTCAAAATACGGTTGACGATTTTCATAATTCTTTCATTTCACCTCCGGAAGTTCGAACAAACATTTTACCGGTAGCAATCTCCAGGCGAACCGTCCGGTTATGATTTGCGCCTGTATCTTCAGCGGTAATCATTACATTATTTTTCCAGAAGATCTTTCTCATCGCCATGATATTTTTCTGACCAATACGGAAAAAATTTGTATCATCCAAAATACTGGCTCCTCCAGCCACCTTGACAACCATCCGTCTTTTTTCTGCTCCCAAACCGTAACAGGACTTAAACAACAACGGAATGCCAGTATCAGCAAACATCGCGGGATGCTCCTTCGCCTTTTTTTCATTCAAGGAAGAATCGGGCAACATATAATGCAACAATCCGCCAACCTTTGCTACCGGATCGTAAACCGCTATACCGATGCAGGATCCCAAGGCATAAGTAATGATCGCGTCGTTTGCATCCTTACTGATTTTAATATCGGAAATTCCAACAATTAAATCGCTCATAAATTATTTTCTATAGACACTTGGTTCAATATAGTTAAATTGATGTTTCAAACCAGTTAAACTTTCCGAATGACCAACGAAAAAATAACCGCCACTTTTCAAAGAATCATAAAACTTGTTCACTAAAACATTCTGGGTTTGCTTATCAAAATAAATCATCACATTGCGACAGAAGATAACATCAAAATTATTATGGGCTGGAAAATGGTCCATAAGATTAAAACGCTGAAAAGTAATCATTTTTTTCAGATCATTTTTAACACGGACATATCCTTCTGATTGCCCCGTCCCAATTTGAAAATACTTTTTCAAAATCGGTTGTGCAATTCCTTTTGTTCTTTCCTGGGCATAAATGCCGCCTTCCGCGACCTTTAATACCTTAGTAGAAATATCCGTCGCCAGAATGGAGGCTGCTAACGGTTTTTGCCCCACGGTTTCAGAAAAGGTAATCGCTAAAGTATAGGGTTCTTCTCCCGTTGAACAGCCGGCGGACCATATTTTGAAAGTATTTTTTGCCTGGCACCCTGATTTTTCCAAAATGGCATGAATAATATGCCGAAGTCTTACAAAGTGACTCTCCTCTCGAAAAAAAGAAGTCAAATTGGTTGAAATGGAGTCGAGCATGGAGATGAGTTCTTCCGTGCCTTCTTCAGTAGTGACATAATGATAGTAATCCGTGAATGATTTATAGTTACCTGCGCGAAGCCTTTTACCCAAACGAGCTTTCACCAGTTCTTTTTTACCTTCGTGCAGATATATTCCACACTGTTCATAAACAAGACGGCTTATTTTCTCAAAGTCACTATTTTTCAATTCAAAAGCATTTATGGACATGAATCATCATACTCTTTCGATCAATCTCTTCATTATAAAATAATTAATTATTTATCTCATACCTTTTGTGTATAAACAATGGATAATTGACTGAATCTTATAACATTGAATTATTATATGCAAATAATTTACGCGCTAAGGCAAAAAATGATTTTGTGGCAATAATTACCCTCTGATTCAAAAAAACAATGATTATAACCTTGAATAATAATATCGTTGTATCAAGCAACTGATTGCCAACAATGTTTATTTTTTGACGCATTCGCCTATTTTGATGTTGTATTTTAATCATTTTTATTTTAGGGTACATCAAAATTACAGCGATTGACAATGATTTCAAACTAACAGTAGGATTTTATATGAAGAAGGGGAAGATCCTTATTGCGGAGGACAATGAACTCAACAAAGAGACACTGACCGAAATATTGACTGAAGAAGGTTACGAAGTTAAAGCAGTCAATGACGGACGCGAGGGTATTGAAGCTTTCCTTGAAGACCAATTTGACATTATCATCACCGATCTGCGAATGCCCCATGTGGACGGACTAGAATTTCTCAAGTATATTAAAGATGCAAACCGCGACAGTATTGTCATTATGATTACGGGACACGGCACGGTTAACAACGCCGTCACCGCCATGAAAATGGGTGCTTTTGATTTCATATCCAAACCGATTAAGGATGATTTGGTTAAGTTATCGGTAAGTCGCGCGATGAATTTTGCCAAAGTTTGCGATGAAAACATCTCGTTAAAAGAAGACCTCAAGGAAAGACATGATTTTGACAAAATTATCGGCTACAGTGATTGCATGAAAAGTGTTTTCAAGGCGATCGACAAGGTGTCTAATTCTGAAAGCACGGTATTGATCACCGGTGAAAGCGGTACCGGCAAAGAACTGGTTGCCCAGGCAATTCACTTCAAAAGCAACAGGAGAAATCAACCGATAATTCCTGTCAACTGTGGCGCGATACCGGAAGATCTGCTAGAAAGTGAGTTGTTCGGTCATGAAAAAGGCGCCTTCACCGGCGCCATTCGCAGCCGGATGGGAAGATTCGAACTGGCGCAAGGCGGTACTATTTTTCTTGATGAAATAGGCGACATGAGTCCGGCCCTTCAAGTAAAAGTATTGCGGGTTATTCAGGAAAGACAGTTTGAGCGCATCGGCGGAGTTAAAACCATTAATGCTGATGTCAGAATTATCACCGCCACCAACCAGAATCTGGAAAAGGCGGTAGAAGAGAAAAAATTCCGTGAAGACCTTTTTTATCGCATTAACGTCATTCCCATTAATTTACCCGCGCTCAGAGAACGTGGATCTGATATTTCGATTCTCGCCAACCACTTCTTAATGCACTTTAATCAACTTAAAAAGAAAAACGTCGAGCGCATCTCTCCCGATGCCGTGAACTGCCTCATACGTTATTCTTGGCCGGGCAATGTCCGTGAATTGCAGAACCTAATCGAAATGCTGGTTGTCATGAAGGAAGAAGGTGAAATCTGCGTTGATGATTTACCTGCAAAAATACGCAATATTCCAAACGGAAAGGTAAATTCCGAAATCATAACTTTTTCCGAAGACGGCATTGACTTTAACGATCAGGTCAACCGACTGGAGCAAGAGCTTCTGCTGAAAGCGCTAAAAATGAGTGGCGGCGTTAAGAATCGTGCAGCCAAACTTCTCAACCTCAACCGCACCACCCTGGTAGAAAAACTAAAGCGACTGAATATAACCGGCGACTGGGTAGATTAGTCAATAAAACGGTAGTTTTTTTCCTTCTTTATATCCCAAAGCTAAGCAAGCCAACAACGAATGCACGGAGTGTTTTGTTTTTTTGTATTTACGCCGCATCCTGACTCTTTTCCTGGTAAGTCCTGTACATTTCCAGAAAGCGCTGGTTCGGCTGCAAACCTAAGGCATCGCAAGAGAGTTCCGGCTTAATCCCCTTCACAAAATACATTTCGACCGTTCCCTTGTTTTTCGCCATGATTTGCCCGCGGGCTTCCGTTTCAAAAAAATCTTTTATCCGGACATACGTTGACTCGGAAATATTAACCCTGCCCTTCTCACAGGTCGATTCCATCCGGCTGGCCAGGTTCACCGAATCACCCCAGACATCATAAACGAATTTCTTTTCACCGACCACACCCGCCATCAACGGTCCGGTATTGATGCCAATTCGAATTTCAAAAACCGGCCGTCCCGTGCTCAGCTTATTTTTATTTATTTTTTCAACAAAAGACTGGATTTCCAAGGCGCCAAGCACAGCATCAATCTCATGGGTCGTGTTGATCATGGGAACTCCACCGGCATACATGTACGAATCACCGATCGTCTTGAGTTTTTCCAGACCATATTTGTCCATTACCCGATCAAATCGAGAAAAAACTTCATCAAGTTCCTTGACAAGTTGATCCGGCGTCAGCTTTTCCGTAATTTTTGTAAAACCGACAAAATCGGTAAAAACAATTGTTGCCGATTCATAATAGACAGGCTTGACGTATCCATGATCTTTAAGTTCCTGGGCGACAACAGGAGGTAAAATATTCAAAAGTAACTTGTCAATTTTTTCTTTGTCCGATCGTAATTCCATGCTCTGCTGTTCAATTTTTTTCGACTTCAACCAACTTGTGTATCGTGTATTATCCAGTAAAAAAATAAATGAAATGGAGACAAAGGTTGCGCTAGCCAAATCAAGAAAACTATATCTGGCATTTAGATCATAAAATGATATTCCTTGCAATGCACCTACAGAAAAAAATGTGAACAGCGATGCAGCGACGACTGACAACGCCGCTCGTCTGTCAACCGGTACGACAGCCATCAGCGTCAAAATAAAAATGTACCCTCCCATGTAAACAGGATCGGCTTTCGTCAAAGCAGTCAGCAATCCGCAGGAAACAGCCAGATAGGCGCCGATGATCACCAGAAACAGCATATTGTATTTGGGAAATCTTCCGGAAACATTCAGAATAAAAATAATCAAGCTGACGATGGACAGGCCAATGCGGATATAGGGAATGAGATATGCATCCGGATGCAAACGGCAATCAAGGAAAATGTACGGCAGCCAGGCAAACATGGTAATGAGAGTTACAAAAAAAAGAATCCGGCCGCAGCGATAATTTAATTCCCCGGAAAATGTCTGTGGCGATTCCGCTTGCACACTTTCAAAAATGGAATAAGCGCGCAATCTCTTCCTAATTTTTTTTATTAAAGACACATTATCCTCCTTTCAATCGTCCCTCCCGTTGAATAGGAGTCGTTCTGTGTGAAGCGTTTTCAGACAGCAACAACAATGCAAATGTTAAGGCATTCAGTCTATTAAGCCTTATTATATTGTGCAAAAATCATCGTAAAGACAGCGCGTCCTTGTGTTGCGGAGCGCAGATCCGTGGAATAACCAAACATGGCTTTCAAGGGAACATTGGCTTTGACTTCAGAAACAGGTCCGTTAGGATTGACTGCTTGAATTTCACCGCGCCGGGCATTAATATCACCGATAACGTCACCAACAAACTCGCTGGGTGTGATAATATCCACCATCATAATCGGTTCGAGCATGACCGGATCGGCAGCTTGACAACCATCACGAAACGCCGTGGCGGCGGCAATCTTATAACCCTGCGAGGAAGATTCGCCATCCCGGTAACCGCCGCCTGTCAGCTTTACCCCAACGTCGATAACCGGATAGCTATTGAGCACTCCGCTCATCATGGCTTCCCTAAGACCTTCTTCGATCGCTTCATGATACTCAACCGGAATTACTTCGCTGGAAAGTTGATTGATGATCTCGTTTCCTGCACCACGTTTACGGGGCGTTAGTTCGATGCGCACCTGGCCATAATGTTTCTTCTCTCCCAGCTCTTTTTCAAAAACACTTTCAAGCTCAACAGACCTCTGAATGGTTTCACGATAAACCACACGCGGCCGACCGACATTAACACGGGCATTGAATTCGCGTTTGAGCCGATCTACAATAATTTCCAAATGCAGCTCGCCCATGCCGGAAATCACGGTCTGCGCGGTTTCATCTTCATACTTGACCCGCAATGTCGGATCTTCATCGGTTAGCTTGATTAACGCCTGTGCAAGCTTTTCCTGATCGGCGGGCGTCTTGGCTTCAATAGCCTGGCTGATTACCGGTTCGTAAAATTCCATCTGCTCCAAAACAATCGGATGCGCTTCATCACACAGGGTATCGCCGGTGGTCGTTTCCTTCAAGCCCAAGACAGCAACCAACTCTCCCGCAGACGCCTTGTCGATTCTTTCCCGTTTGTTAGAGTGCATCTGTAAAAGGCGAGCTATTTTTTCTTTCTTCTTTTTGACAACGTTATAAACCTCGCCGTTGGCGGAAACGTGGCCGGAATAAATACGCAGATACGTCAGTTTGCGGCCTTCATCGATTTGAATTTTAAAAGCTAGAGCGGCAAACGGCTCTTTATCCGAACTGTGACGAATCTCTTGTTCCTTTGTCTTGGGGTTGACACCTTTTACCGGCGGAATATCTTCCGGAGATGGAAGATAATTGACAACAGCGTCCATAATGGGCTGAATGCCTTTATTACGAAGAGCGGCGCCACATAAGACGGGTACAATCTTTAAATCAATCGTAGACTTGCGTAACGCAGCGTTAATTTGCGTGACGGATAACTCCTCTCCCGCCAGGTATTTTTCAGCCAGCTCGTCATCACAGTCCGCCAGCGTTTCAATCATTTTCTCCCGCTCACGCGCCGCCGCTTCGCAATACTCTTGCGGTATTTCAACGATCGTATATTCCAATCCCTGGGTGCCGTCATCCCAGATTATCATCTGTCGATTAATCAGATCTATTACTCCGCGGAAAGTATCTTCGCTCCCCGCGGGAATCTGGATAGCGACAGGCATGGATCGAAAACGACTCTTCATCATATGGATAACATGAAAGAAATCCGCACCAATGCGATCCATCTTATTAATAAAGGCTATCTTGGGAACGCCATATTTGTCTGCCTGATGCCAGACGGTTTCTGACTGAGGCTCAACGCCGGCTACCGCGCAAAAGACAACCACCGCGCCGTCGAGCACGCGCAGAGATCGCTCAACTTCGATGGTGAAATCAACGTGCCCCGGTGTGTCAATGATATGAATCTCGGAATTTTTCCATGTGCAAGTCGTCACGGCGGATGTAATGGTGATTCCTCTTTCCTGTTCCTGTGGCATCCAATCCATAACCGCCTCGCCATCGTGGACTTCACCCATTTTGTATGATTTACCGGAATAAAAAAGAATCCGCTCACTGACGGTTGTCTTACCAGCGTCGATATGAGCGACAATACCAATATTACGTGTGCGTGATATTTTAGACTTCGGCGCCATAAACGGATCAGTTTCTCTCCTTCTGGGCGGACGCATAGAGATCTGGATCCGTTCGAAAGGGATTGATGGTGGAAATGTGACCTTTAATTGATGGCACCTCCTTGCCTTCAACAAGAATTTTTACAGCTTTTATTTCGGGAATATTTGCCGTCAATGTATTGGTCAATGAAAAAATCGTAACCATTTCCGCTGAAGAACCGCCTGGATGCAATTTCAGCAAATTTTCGCTGAAACTCACATAAGCGACACCGTCTTTGTCCAATTTCACATTCCGCAACGCCACCTTGGCGGGAAAAGTATTGACATATCCTGTTTTAGACCCCTCGAGCAAAGCATTCACAACTTCTTTCGCCTGCCGGGCGACATCTTCCTCCTTGTATATATATCGCTTCTCGGCGACAAGAAAGCGCTCCTGAGGATCGGAATAATAAATCTCGGCAATCATCTTTTTCTTCTTTTTCAAAGCTTCCATGTCAACTGGTGGAAATAAAGCATTAAATAAAATTACAAAGAAAAGCGCCAGCACTAAAACAACAGCGCTGATGATTGCAACCAGATAAACAATACGGGTGGATTTCTTTTTCTTACGATCTCTGAAGTTTTCAGATCGGCGTTGCTTTTTTGTGGACATAAATAATGGCTCCTCGTGGGAAAAACTGCGCCAATCTAGGGTATTTTTCTTTCACTGTCAAGCACAAGAAGCTTTGCCGGATTGTTAAAGAACAGTTGCTTTCCTGATTAGATAGATGAAATCGCTCATCCGGTTGCCCAAAAAAGGCCCGCATGAAAACCAGCGAGCCTTTTGGGAACAGTCAACAGAAGTGCGGTTAAAACCAATTTTAATAATTTTCGGCTAATACTTCATAATAAGATTGTGGATGCTTGCAGGCCGGACATTCATTGGGCGCTTCCGGTCCTTCATGCACATAACCACAATTGATGCAGTGCCATTTGACCTTATCCTGCTTTTTAAATACCTCGCCGGAAGCGATGTTCGCAGCAAGCCGCCGATACCTATCTTCATGAAACTTTTCAACCTTGGCAATCTGTTCAAACGAACGAGCCACTTCGGAAAATCCTTCTTTTCTGGCCACTTTGGCCGCTTCCGCGTAAAGAACCGTCCATTCCATGTTCTCACCAGCGGCGGCGGCTTCCAGATTACTTTTTGTGTCGCCGATCGCTCCTGCCGGATAGGCGGCTGTAATTTCAACTTCGCCTCCTTCCAGATATTTAAAGAAAACTTTAGCATGTTCCTTTTCATTTTCGGCTGTTTCCAGAAAAAACCGGGAAATTTGCTCGTAACCTTCTTTTTTAGCAACACTCGCAAAAAACGTGTAACGATTTCTTGCCTGTGATTCACCGGCGAAAGACGCCAAAAGATTTTTTTCCGTCTGTGTTCCTTTCATTGATTTAGCCATCATTCATCTCCTTTTCTTTTTTGGTTATCTATGATCGAAAGAATAGCAATTAAAACCCTAATGTCAAATTTATTCAAAATTTAGTTAATTTTTATATCATATTGTAGTATGAAAGAAACGTCTTTATTGAAAGGTTTTTCTTTCTCCCGAGGGGAGAACAATTTTATTGAAATTAACGAGGAGGTCTTAAAGTTATGGCAACAGTCATGCCGGAAGGTGAAAATATTCAGAAAGCAATTAAATGGATTTCCGCAAGTCTTGAGGACAGCACAAACCAGCCACTGCACATGTTGATTGAAAAAGCTGTTTTCAAATTTGATTTATCTCCCAAGGACACGGAATTCCTCATGGGATTTTTCCGTAATCACAAAAAATAAACGACAAATCCTTGGAGGGAAGTTATCTGTTCATGAACCACGCTAACGCCGGTGCATTTTGTTTTGATCATCGTCCGGTTGCAGGATTACCCAAATACGGTCTCCGTTTTTGCTTCATTTTTTAGTAAATCAGAGACCGTTTTTTTATTATTTTTTCAGCAAATCCCGAATTTCCGCAAGCAGCTCCTGATCTTTCGTCGGCGCAGGCGGTGCAGCCTCTTCGTCCTGTTTGTTCCTGATAAGCATCCCGATAAATTTGACGATAAAAATATACAAAGCAAGTGCAATAATCAAAAAGTTGACAATTTCTCCGATAAACAGACCGTAAGGAATTTCCTTGCTGTTCACCACCCACTTCCAGGCTAGGTACCCCTGTTCCCCGGGCATAACCACGCTGATCAACGGCATGATAATATGCTTGACCAGAGAATCAACAATCTTACCAAAAGCAGCTCCGATAATGACACCAATGGCCAAATCAACGACATTTCCCTTTAACGCAAAGTTCTTGAATTCATCCAACATTGCCGATACTTTTTTAGTGGCACCCATGCTTTCTCCTTTCAGTATTGCATGTTACTGAATTTTGGACATTTCCTCGTAAATTTTCAATTCAATGGCGCTGAAAAAACTATCGTATTGTTCCTTCGCCAACAGACGGCGTGTTTCCCAGCCCGTTTCCGTCTTTTTGTCGGTTCTTACCGTGAGGCGCACTTCACATTCTCTCCAATTCAACCTGTAAACTTGAGCGCTGGTTTTCGTCCTCCAATCATCCGCAACGACATAATCTGAATCAACCCGGTTATTCTTAAAATCGATAGTGACATTATCGCCGTTTCTTTTCTCCTTTATGACGCTGGCAATTGCCTTGAGCACGATTTTCTCTCTAACTTCATAAACATGGGTGTATTCATCTGGTTTGGATATCACCGTCGAGCCCAGATGACTGGCACAGGACATCATATAAACGCTCATGAAAAACAAAAAAGATACAATAACTTTTTTTCTCATCATCTCATTTCCTTCTCGACCAGACCGAATTGCTAGATGCTTTTTCCGTTGATCCACCACTCGCTCTTCTCCTTGAACCACCAGTGGGAGGAGTCCGTTTGAATAATGCGGCCCGCCAGCTTTTTGCCTTCATCCGTGCAAAGCCTCTGCAGAGCGTATCCTATCCATTCTTCGGAATATTTATTGCCCAGATCACCATACTCCTTAAGTTGCAGGATCAGCGCAATCTGATCAGCATCGCGGACGATCCGTGATTCCATTGTTTCTTTTTTATTAAACTCATCAATGGCCTGCCGGATATCATCGCCGAAAAAAAGACCTTCCGTTAATTCTTGGACAGCTTTGGCTTCATTGACTTCCACATATTTTTTATTTACATAGTTCATGTCGCCAGTACGGGCCTCCGGTAAATCGTGAAGAATACACATTTTCAAAACACGTAGTTCGTCAAGCGCATCATTAAGTTTACATAAGGCATAACCTATAAACACCGTCCGTAAAACATGCTCTGCCACCGACTCCCTGCCACTGCCCAAAAACTGATAACCGCTGC
>CAZBGE010000024.1:0-32143 GCA_964491435.1 uncultured Smithella sp. | reverse complement strand
GGGGCGTTTTTATGAGACAATCATTTTCACAGTTCATCCGGTTGATGAATTCTTTCATCTCATTCACCTACAAGTCGTGAGTGGTAAAATATTGTTGGCACTGAAGATTACGGATTATAACGGATAACGATAAGAGACCAGTGTTTGAACATTCACTATCACGGCCCGGTGATCTCTGTGAACCGCCCGGTGCGGACCCGCACGCAGAGGTGCCGTGGGAAGGGGGAGAAAAACCCCCGGCTACCCGATTATGTGCCCCTTATTTTATCCATCGGGAATTGTATTTCTTGAATCACTTCTTTTCCCCTATATACTTTTATTCCGCTTATTGGCAGGCCAATGGTATCAATGAGACTTTCCACATGAGGATTTGGATCGGTTCCTGGAGGCAAAACGTTACGGATATTTTCCTTGTCCTTGTAAATATATGTAACCTTCATTGTATCTGGTGCATTTTCGTCTATGCCAGGAGGCGTAGTATACATATTGCCAAACACGCTGATGCCTCCTTTATTAGCCCAGCCTTGATCAGTATCATCCTTAATCCATAGAGGAACGTCTTTTCTAACATGGTTATATATTGCTATTATTGCCTGCCGCGCTGTAGATATAGCATCATCGGCTACAAGTGCATCAGGAAATAAGTCTGTCTCCTGTGAGAACCGATGGGCACAATTTTTCCGAAGTTCCTGTAGTTGCAGCACCTGTTGCCATATCCCTTTACTCCAATCAAGTTTTAGAAAAGATTGCCTTTCTATTGCGCCGTTCAGATTGTCTTTAAATCTGTATGAAATGTTCGGTTCTCCAAGCGCATCTTGGCAGGCAATTTCAAGAGCAATCCATGCTGTCAGAAGTGCCCAACGAACATATGTGCCACGATCCCATCTGTTGTTCGCTTCGTGCGATAGGGCGCGGGCGTGGAGGGCATCTGTCCAAATATGATAATGATTATTTTCAATTAGCTTCAGCATTCATATTCCCTGCACATAACGACCTAAATCAGCTGAGCGTGTAATAAACAAAAGCTAAAATCAAACCGCATTTATCCCGCATCCGCTGGATTTTTGTTAGAGCCTTAAAAAAGTATTTCATACTGATTACCATTATTGGATTTGCAGATGCCTTGCCCGTGTGCTAAAAAAAGCCCAATCTGCAATTCACACTTCATTGATGACCCTTTGTCTCCTTTTGCGTACCAGAAACCAGTAGCGTCAAGTCTGCCTGATGATTCGCTTCGCACTGATCCAACAGCAGGAAGTTGGTTTCCCAAAGGAACCACCGCCCCTCCTTGTGTATTGCTTACTGCCGTTCGGTTTACAATGACAAAAGGCCCAGTAAATTTTTCTCCGTTTGGCCCGAAATCGATGGTCAATGTACCGCTATGAGCATCAAACGAAGGATAATCTATTCTGCCGATATAGTGAGCTTTATCATTTCCTATTAAAGTTACGTTTTTCGATGGCAATGTGGAAGCGCAACCAATTACAAACAAGGATAAAATAAAAAGTGAAATTATTTTGATTTTCATGGATTGTCTCCTTATGAGTCTATAATTATTTAAAGTGCACTATAACGTGGTTCGGCTTTTTTAATTGAATTGATAAGAACTTCCTTTTTGTGGCGTGGAGTATATTTAGCGGTTTCTTGTATGTCAAGAAGATTTTGGCCACAAGATATGGGATGCTGTATGGATGACCCCGCTGAAGGTATTTGGCAACGGTTGTTCAATCGAGAAATCTTTTCACCTTTCGGTCTGTTCAGACGCCAGGAAGTCCAATTTAACCGGAATTCAGACAAGCCTCTCCAGCACGCCTTATTTTTCAAATGCGTTATGACTGTATATAATCATCCCACGAATATTCGGGGTCGGCGTAGGCGTCGGTTTGCGGATGTGGAGCATGAGCGAGATAATCAGAAGGGGCGTATTCGATGTTTGGCGGGTCGTGGATTTTGGGCGGCGGCCTTGACCGGACAAGCCAGAGCCCCAGATGCGTGAGAATTTCCCGGATGACTTGCGCATCTTCGATGAAACTGATGATGCGCATGGTCCCCTTGCATTTAGGACAGATTAAAGGATCAACTTCATAAATTTTCTGGATCAGCCGCGCCCAGCTTTTCCTAAATGCCTTTTCGCTTCCCTGTGGTTCAAGGATGCCGGGAATGACATCGTCCATTCCTTTTGCTTTTCTTTTACCCCGGGCGACATTGCTGTAATATCCGTAATATCTGACCATCTGCTCGCCCCGATTCGGGATATGGGAACACATTGATGCCAGCCATTCCAATGCCGGGAAACTCTTGCTCGTCTTTTTGTCTTTGGCCGTATAGACGACCGTGCCTTCATTTTCCAAGTACATCATCCGTTCCTGGGAGAAAGAAGCCCGGATGATGTAACGCGCCAGATTCTCCATCGCCGAATCATCTTTTGGCGAAATCCGGTTGCCGCAGAAGACATTGAAGCCGGAATGTTTCCATGCGGACAGCATCCTGACCATCTCTTCCGTGATCTTGCCTTTTTTTAGGAGCATCTTGAACACCTTGTGCCGGAAGATGGCCTCCAGCTTCTTGAGCTCCAAAGGCGGCGCGACACGAAACATACCTCTATTTCCGTAAAAACATCCGTCCGTCAGAAGGATGTGGCAGTGCGGATTGAACCCGAGGAAGTCGCCGAAGGTTTGGATGGCGATGATCGCGCCGGGGATGGGCTCCTGTTCCGGAACAGCCTGCTGCATAAAAACTTTCAGGGATTCCCATGCGCAGCGGCTGAGACCCGCGAGAAGTTTTCTGTCGTAAAGAAAATACCGGCGCAGGATTTTGGGGATGCTGAAAATGAAATGCCGGTGAGGAACTTTCTTGAGGACATCCATGCAGAGCCACTCTCCGAATTCCACCACGCGCTTCTGATGGCAGGAAGGGCAGAAATGGCGCCTTTTGCAGGAGAAGGCCAGCAGATACTCGTGGCCACAGTCATTACATCTGACGCGGGCAAAGCCGTTTTTCAGATCGCCGCAGTCGAGGTAACGGCAGATCACCTTTTCGATATAAGGCCGCCAGAAGCCGTAATCCCTTGAGAAATTGTCATCATAGACCTGCATCAATGCTTCAAAATAGTCCTCTACACAGTGGTAATAATCCGAGTCTTGCGGGTGGCGTGGCCGGTAAACGGCTGATGGCAATGACATGTCTTCCTCGCTTTGGACGGAGCAATCCGTCCGGAAGCATAAAGACATAGTAGAACGAACG
The DNA here is from genome assembly GCA_964491435.1 of uncultured Smithella sp. Classification (GTDB taxonomy): domain Bacteria; phylum Desulfobacterota; class Syntrophia; order Syntrophales; family Smithellaceae; genus UBA8904. The sequence goes on along the minus strand of CAZBGE010000024.1, from coordinate 28,900 downwards.
TTCTATTGTCAAGGCATGATTTGGAGATCTTGAAATATTTTCAGGATTAACCTGTTCCCGACGTTCGACAGTTGTAATAATATGCAACATTGCCGGACGTTTTCAAGTTTTATCTATCTTTTGAGAAGTACCTGCCTGCCAACATTATGGGCAGGGGTGCCAACTGAGTTGGCAGAAGTGTAAATTAGCGATTGTAAGATTGCATAAGAAAGAGAATATCATTTTTGTGGATTTCAGGAAGCAATTTTTGTTTAAGAGACACAGCAAAAACGATATCAGAATATCGTTTGTTTCAACCAGCAGTTCGTAGCATCAACCGATCAAGTTTATGCATGTCATTCCAACCACAATACATTCGCAAAAAACGGATCAAGTCATATAAGTTTTTGTGCATTTTCAACCACATTTTGCAAATTGCCGTTTTTTCATGAGACGGCTGTTGCACGCAGCTTCGCACCGTTCATTTCTGGCACCGGGGGCAATAGTAGGTGCCGCGTCCGCCATGTTTGATCCGCACGATACCGCCGCCGCATGCAGGGCAAATCTTTCCGTCCTGTCCATAGACCCTCAGTTCATGCTGGTTCTCGCCCGGACAGCCGTAAAGGTCGCGCCAGTCGGAAATGGAGGTGCCCCGTTTTTCAATTCCTTTTTTCAAAATGCGGCGGGCCAGACGGAAAATCTTTTTCCATTCGCCGGGGGTTAACGTCGCTGACTGACGCAACGGGGAAATGCCCGCCCGATACAAAATCTCGCAGGCGTAGATATTGCCGATGCCCGCGATGGCCTTTGGATCCATCAGCAAAACCTTCACGGTGATTTTTCGTTTGGCCTGCCGCTCCAGAAAAGCCTTTTCGTCAAAACCGGTCAGTAAATCATTGCCTTCTTTACCCGGTACTGTTTCCACAACCTTCACCGTTGCGAAACGTCGCGGATCAACCAAATCCACATTTCCCGCGGCAAAGCTCATGCGCCAGCGACTGTGGCGCGGCTTCGTTTTTGAGGCATGCCAGAACAATCTGCCCGTCATGCGCAAATGAATGGCAATGCTCTGACCGTTGTCCAGAAGCAGCAGGATGGTTTTTCCCGAACGACGGACTTCCCGGACGATTCGTCCGCACATATCCCCGATTCCCTTCAGCTTTTCATCGAAGATACCCGTCGCCCTGATTTTTTCCCCGGCGATTTTCGCCTGCAACTGACGGCAAAGTGTTTCTACTTCCGGAAGTTCCGGCATAACCTGTTCCTCTAAAATGTTTATCGGCGCCTTTGTTATTTGCTGATAAAATGATAGTGGGAGCCGAAACGTTCAAACGCCGCCCGGTCCAGCGTTTCCCGGTGATCCGGGTGCGCGACGCCGATCATCAGCCGGGCTCGTTCCTGCAGGGAGCGGCCATAGAGGTTGACCGCGCCGTATTCCGTCACCAGCCATTGCGCATGGGCGCGCGTCGTCACCACGCCCGCGCCGGGCAGCAAAACCGGAGCAATCTTGCTGATCCCTTTACCCGTGACCGACGGCATGGCGATAATGGCCTTGCCGCCGCGGGAGCGGGATGCGCCGTAAAAGAAATCAATCTGTCCGCCCACGCCGGAGTAAAAGGTCGTCCCGAGCGAGTCGGCGCAAATCTGGCCGGTCAGGTCCACCTGCAGCGCGGTATTGATGGCCGTGACCTTCGGGTTTTTCGCAATGATAAACGGATCGTTGGTATAACCGACATCCATCATCCGCACCCCGTCATTCCGCTGCGTATAATCGTACAGTTGTTTTGATCCCAAAAGAAACGTCGCCACCATCCTGCCGGCGTCAATCGCCTTGCCGGCACCATTGATCACGCCTTTTTCCACAAGCGGAATCACACCGTCAGCAAACATCTCCGTGTGGATCCCCAGATTTTTGTGGTCCCCCAGTTGCGCCAAAACGGCATTGGGAATTTCGCCGATGCCCATCTGCAGGGTCGCGCCGTCGTCAATCAGCGCCGCGCATTGTTTGCCTATAGCCGTCTCAATATCATCAGGCTTGGCAAATTTTACAGTTTCCAGCGGCGAGTTGTCTTCCACAAAAAGGTCAATTTTATCGGTGGAAATGACTGCATCGCCAAAAGTATGCGGAACATGCGGGTTGATGACGGCAATTATGGCGCGGGCCTTTTCCATGGCGGCCGGCGTCGCATCCACCGATGTTCCCAGGGACACGCGGCCCTGTTCATCCGGCGGCGACACCTGAATCATGGCCACATGACAGGGCAGCCAGCCTTCGCGGTAAAGGCGCTGAGTCTCCCCCAGGAACACGGGAATATAATCCGCATAGCCCCGTTGGGTCTGCCGGCGGACATTCGGGCCGACAAAAAATGATTCCAGCTGGAATATGCCTTCAAACTCCGGATCGGCGTAAGGCGCGGGGCCTTCCGTATGGAGATGATGGATGTGAACGTCGCGCAATTCCCCCGCGCGTCCCCGACGGCACATCGCGGCGACCAGACACTGCGGAGAGCTGGCAACGCTTGAAAGATGAATATGGTCTCCTGATTTGATGACCGAAACGGCCCTGTCCGGTGTAACAATTTTGAGGTTTTTCATTCCCATATTGCTGAGCCTCAAGTTCCTTTTAAAAATTCCCGCATATCGCGGGACAACTGGTCAGCTTTTTCCAAAAGAACCGCGTGGCCGCAATTCTCGTAAACGATCATCTTCGCTTCCGGCAACGCTTTTTGATAATCCTCCGCCAGGGAAATCGGAAAAATCGGGTCATCCTTGCCTAAAATAATCAGCGCCGGCTGCGTCATGTTTTGCACGCGATCGTTAATGTCAAAAACATGCGCGGCGGCAAACTGCCGTATAAATGCGTGCAACGGCTGGGGGTTTTGCATCCGCAACCCGACAGCTTTCTTCAGCAGGGCAGGATTCCTCCCGGCGAAGCCGGCTGCGGTCATCAGAGTAAAATCGATACGATACATCTGTTCGGGCGGCAGTCCCTGGATGGCGGCGGCCGCCTTTTCCCAGAAAGGACGGCCCAATTCCAGGGATTTTGTTCCCCCCATGCCGGTGGCGATCAAAATCAGACGGTTGACCTTGTCCGGATAAGTCAGGGCGATTTCCTGGGCAATGAAGCCGCCCATGGAAAGACCCGCGAGGTGCGATCGATGAATGTCCAGTGCTTTGAGCAGCCCCACGGCGTCAGAGGCCATCAGAGGGATAGAGTATTCTTCATCCGGCTTGTCCGTCCGTCCTATTCCCCGGTTATCAAGCGCAATCACCCGGAAATCTTTGGACAACTCCTCAATTTGCGCAAACCACAAATCCATCGGAAAGGACAGGCCGTTAATGAGCATCAGAGGTTCGCCCTTTCCCTGCTCTTCGTAATAAATCTGAATGCCATTAACCGTTTGATACGGCATGAAAAAACCTGTCAGGAAGATGAATGGATAAAGCGGCTGTCCCCTTCCAAGGCCGCGGGGACAGCCGGAAGAAAAAATTTTAAACTGCTTCGATGGCCATGGCCATGCCCTGGCCGCCGCCGATGCACAGAGACGCAATGCCCATGCCCACATTGCGGCGCTTCATTTCATTGGCCAGCGCCAGAACAATGCGCGCTCCCGAGCAGCCGACCGGATGGCCGATGGAAATGGCCGAGCCGTTGACGTTGGTGATGTCCCAAGGAATATTCAATTCCCGCAGGCAGGAAATGGCCTGAGAAGCAAACGCTTCATTGAGTTCAAACAGGCCGTAATCCTTGATGGTCGTGCCGGTGATCCGGAGCAGTTTGCGCACGGCCGGAACGGGCCCCAGACCCATGTATGCGGGATCGACGCCGCCGGAGGCATAGCCCTTGATTCTGGCGAGGGGCTTGAGTCCCATCTGTTTGGCCTTTTCTTCGCTCATGATCAGCATCGCCACTGCGGCGTCATTGATACCGGAGGCGTTGCCGGCTGTAACTGTGCCATCTTTCTTGAAGGCCGTGTTCAGTTTGGCCAGTTTTTCCAGGCTGGTATCCATCGGACGTTCATCCGTATCAAAAATAATGGGATTGCCCTTTTTCTGGGGAATGGTCACGGGAACAATTTCATCCTTGAAAAGCCCGTTTTTGATGGCGTTGCGCGCGCGGGTGTGGCTCTCCACGCTCAGTTTATCCTGCTCCTCGCGGGAAATGTTATAGCGCGCAGCAATGTTTTCCGCGGTAATGCCCATGTGGTAGCCGTAGAAGATTTCGTACAGGGCGTCAAACACCATCAGATCCACGGTTTTGCCGAAAGGCATGTCCATGCGGTGACCCCAGCGGGCCTTGGGCAGGCCAATCGGCACATCGCTCATGTTTTCCATGCCGCCGGCGATAACCACTTCGTTGTCGCCTGCTTTGATGCTGGAAGCCGCCAGCGCGATCGCTTTCATGCCGGATGCGCACACCTTGTTGATGGTAAAGGCGGTGGTTTCCTTGGGCAGACCAGCGCGGATCATGGCCTGGCGGCCGGCATTCTGACCCTGTCCCGCCCCGATGACGTTGCCCATGATCACTTCATCCACCGCAAGTTCCCTGAGACTATCGTCCCATTTGGCATACTGCTGTTCGATGGAACAAAGCCCCTCGTTCTTTGCCGTATCCGGCGCATCCTCCCGGGCATGAGACGGCAAGGCAGGCTTGAAACCGGCTTTGATTAAAGATTCACGAATCACGAGAGCGCCCAAATCCTTGGCGGAAATATCCTTGAGCGATCCACCGAAAGCTCCGACGGCGGTGCGCACACCGCTGACAATGACTGCATTTGACATAATCCTGCTACCTCCTTGAAATAATGGCGGAGTATTTCATAATTGCCTCGTTAAGGCAAGAATGATTTATTCAGGGCGCGTACGTTCACGCGGAGCAGCCGGCAGAGTTATCCCCGTTGATTTTTAGAAACCATAAATATGACAGTTCTATTTATTGACAGAGTGTCTCTGTCTTATCCTGTTAAGCCGCTTTTCGTGTTTTTCCAGATCGGACTTGCAGTTGCAACCCCAGCGCTTTGACCACTTTCAATACAGTTGAAAGCTCAGGATTGCCCTGAGCGGATAGCGCTTTGTGGAGACTCTCCCGGCCAAGACCGGCTTTTTTAGCGATCAGAGTCATGCCTTGGGCTCTGGCAATATCACCAAGCGCTGCGGCGATTAATCCGGGATCGTTTTCTTCAAATGCTGCTTCCAGGTAAGCTTCCATTTCGGTTTCTGTTTTTAAATGATCAGCGGCATCCCAGACGCTTGTTTTTTCTTTTCTCATTTTTCATACCTCAATTTCTTGAACAAGCTTTTTTGCTTTTTCAATATCAACCGCTTGAGTTGTTTTGTCTTCGCCTGCAAGCAGTATTACAAACCACTTCCGGTAATGTTCCGTCTGCAGGATTTCTATCATGGCCCCTATTGTATTTTATAAGATACATTTCAAGGACTCCGTTATAGCCTTCAGGTAAAATCTTGCTGTCTCGGCTTTGGAAAAAACGAGTGAGGATCTATTTGTTGATGCGAGAAATGCGCCCTTCGCAATTTAAGTGGAAATACCCCAATCCTTCAGCCCCCGATAGTTCTTCCAGTAGATTTATTCGGACGGCCATTCTTCCCTGCGGTAAGCATCAGAGAGCGCATGCGCTCGTTGAATGTCCGGTTCCTCATCTCCGCTGCAGTGGCCGTTTAACCAGCCTGTATGCATGGCAATTTAACAGTTGCTGAAAGCGCAACGAAAGAATAAAATAAAAAAACAGATGCGGGTTGCATGGAGATTAATTTTTGTATGAAACGAATTCAATCCATCATTGTTTTTATTACCGTTGCCGGTTTGATTCTCATCGCCTTTGATGTCCAGGCCGCGCGCGGCGTGGACATCAGAATCAAAGAGGATTTCAGCCACAAAAGCGGAAAGCTCGGGGCATACAGGGCTTTAATCATCGGGATCAACGAATATCAGGATAAGAAAATCCCCGGCCTGAAAACTGCCGTGAATGACGCCAGGGCATTGTCGGATGTTCTGAAGACAAAATACGGTTTTGAAGTCACGCTGCTTACGGACGGACAGGCGACCCGGAAAGCCATTTACCAAAAGCTGCGCGATCTGGCGGCCAATGCGACATCCGACGAGAGCATCCTGATCTACTACGCCGGCCACGGCGAGATCGACCGTGTGCTGAACGACGGATGGTGGGTTCCCGCGGACGCCAGGGCGGGAGAGGCCGAAACCTATCTGGACAACACCATTGTTCAGAAGGTCATGAGCAGCATGAAGGCGCGGCATGTCCTCCTGATTGCGGATTCCTGCTATTCCGGAACGCTGTTCGGAGAATCGCGGGCGCTCCCCCCGCTCATCGACGACAGATTCTATCTGAATCTTTACAACGAAAAGAGCCGCTGGGGCATGACGTCCGGGAATAAGACGCCGGTTTCGGACAGCGGTTCCGAAGGCCACAGCATCTTTGCCTACCAGTTGCTCAAAGCCCTGAACAGGAACGAAAGGCCTTACATCACCACGCAGGAAATCTACACCCGGATTGCTCCCGTCATTGCCAACAACTCCGAGCAGCAGCCGCTTTGCAGCCCGGTTCGAAACACGGGAGACGAGGGGGGCGGATTTGTTTTTGTGGCCAAAGCGGGATTCGGAACCGGCATCGACGCATCCACCGCCTACAGGACGGAGGCAACGCCGGTTCAAGCTTCAAAGGAACTCAGCATTGAAAAGAAAAAGCTGGAGGAAGAGCGTCAGGCGCTGGAACGCGAGAGGCAGGAAATCGTCCGCATGAAGGCGCTGGAAGACGAAAGAAAGCGGATGGAGGAAGAACGAGTCAGACTGGCTGATGAAAAGAAGCAGCTGGCGATGTCGAAGCGTCCGCCGGTGATCGGCGCCAATGAAATCGGCAGGGACGGCCGCTTTATCGCTTATGACAACGGGACGGTTCTGGATACCGGCACAAATCTGATGTGGGCTTCGCACGACAATGGTTCGGATATCACCTGGACGGCCGCGAAGGGCTATTGCGCGAATTACCGCGGCGGCGGTTACGGCGACTGGCGGATGCCGACGCTGGACGAGCTGGCGGGGTTGTATGACGCTGGCAGGAAATATCAGGCAACCAGGTGGAAGTATGATATTCATTGTACGGAGCTGATCAAATTGTCCGCCTGTTGCCCCTGGTCGTCCGAGACGCGCGGCTCCGAGGCCGCCGCTTTTGTTTTCATCAACGGCAACCGGGTCTGGGTTGCCCAATCCCGCAACTTCTACGCCCGCGTCCTCCCGGTGCGTGCAGTGAAATAGGTTGGGTTTATTTATACATGCTGCTGGTTCGATATGTGCTGCAACCAACTTAGATGTTACTTTTGATTATTCAGTGCCTGCTGCCGCTGTGTGTTGCAATTGATGTTTGTTGCAGACAAAAAGAGCCGGGGCGACCTAGAGGACTTACTTCAAAATATCAATCCGCCTTCATTCCATCAGGTATGAGAATAAATGGCGACGGCGGCTATATATTAATTGACAGAGAAGTATCTGTATTACGCAGCTACGCTGCTTTTCGTGTTTTTCCAGATCGGACTTGCAGTTGCAGCCCCAGCGCTTTGACCACTTTCAATACGGTTGAAAGCTCAGGATTGCCCTGGGCGGACAAAGCTTTGTAAAGACTTTCCCGGCCAAGGCCGCTTTTTTAGCGATCAGCGTCATGTCTTTTTGGCTGTTTCAAGCTTGCAGCTTAAACCAAATATTCTGAAGCAATCAGCATGACTGCTCCAGCGGCAGTCCGGTTACCCAATATTTCCTTGACATACAAGAGTGGCTTCCTTATGATTTACGCCGAAAGGTTTCAAATGATTTTTAATGAGGAGAGAAATATGAGAAAATACATTCCAACATCAGTATTATCAATGATCTTCGTGTTGTTGGCGATAAATATTGCGTGCGCGCTGGACACTGATTTGTCGTACACGATTACCAACAATGCCAACAAGCAGATTAATGTCAAATTAAAATCTTATAACGGGAATACCAGGGTAAATGCGGATGTTGCAGCAAATAGTCAAAAGAGCGGATCATGGAAATATGACGTAAACAGCTCGGTTCATCAGGTAGTGCTAAAGGTTTCTTATAGTGGCAGTAATAACGACATTGGCTGTACGGTTTACCCCGGTTCCAGCTATGCAGGATGGGACAGAACGCTTACAGTGACATACGACGATGACAAGGTTTTAAGGGTTACGCAGTGTGATGGGCCAAACGGTTGTTACAATAAGACCTGTAATGCTGTATTGTTAAATCCATAATGATAGTATGCCAATCCCTCCAGCAAGGTACACAACGCCGATGAATGATCTTGCCGCGCGAAAGCGGGGTAATAGGGGGCATAAATATATCATATCCATCCAGCTATATTTTATAGGCAACACGAGGATTATCCAACCGTACTTAATGAAATCCGGCCTCAATCCTTCAGCCCCCGGTGCTTCTTCCAGTAGTTGTATTCGTATGGCCATTCTTCCCTGCGGTAAAGCATCAGGGATCGCATGCGCTCGTTGAATCTCCGCGTAACTTCTTCGTAGCGGGGATTTTTCTCCTTGCCCTTCCAGGCCTGGACCAGCTTCTCGCCCAGGGCAAACGCCTTTTCACGGATATCCTGTGGGAAATTGCCATCCCGGATTCTGCCCATCGTCGCCCAGATAGAACCCACCGGAGTGGCGCCGGTGATGGCCAGAAAGTGCTGGATGTAGTCGGCAATCGGTTCCTCATCGCCGCCGCCTGCGGTTACCACGGCCGCGCCGTACTTTCCCTCGAATGCCTGCAGGTGCAGCGTTCCGCCACAGCGGTCGAGAAAGGCTTTCAACTGGGCGGTGACATGAAAGATATAGTTGGGGCACGCCAGGACAATGCCGTCGGCCCGGTCCATGCTTTCCTTGATGGCCGCGAAGGAATCCGTCTGCGGACAGGTTCCTTCCTTGTGGCAGACATCGCAGGCCCGGCAAGGTTTTACTTCCTGTCCCTTGATGGTAAATACTTCCACGGCGGCGCCCTGCTTTCGGGCGCCTTCCAGCACGATTTCCATCAGCCTGCCCGTTGCGCCTTTCATTCCCCTGGGGCTTCCAACCAGCGCGGTTATCTTCATCGGTTTTTCCTCGTGAGCGGTATCGTCTTTCGTTCCGGCGGTTTTTGTCTTCAGCAAGATTCGACTATTTACAGCGCCGGGATTCGGACTTATTATAAGCAATAAGGGAACTTTTTACAATGGGCGCATCGGAAATGGATTTCCTTGTCCGTCGCGCGATATTCAGCTATACTTCAGGATATGCCAAATTACGCAATGTTTGATCATACCGCTGATATCGGCGTCGAGATTTACGGACGGACGCGAAAGGAGTTGTTTGCCAATGCCGCCGTTGCTTTGTTTGATATTCTGATTCAGGATAGTGAATGCACGGGCGGGAAAAAGCGGCGCGTCCGGGAGCGGATGAAAATAAGGACGGTGGAAGGGGCCGATCCGGAAGATCTTCTGGTCAACTATTTACGCGAGCTGCTGTTCCTGTTCAACGGTTCAGGCTGTGTGGTCAATCGTGGGATAATCCTTCGTTGCAGCAAGAAAAAAGTTGTTTCGCGGTTGGTGGTAGAACCGTATGATCCCGAAAGGCATTTGATCAAGACAGAGTTGAAAGCCGTGACGTATCACGGTCTGCGCGTGGAGAGGACCAGGTCGGGCTGGAAGGCAAGGGTGATTTTCGATGTCTGACATAAAACTGGAAAAGATAGACGACAACCGGTGGCTGGTGCCGCAGACGGGCGCGATGCGTGTGCCGGGCATGATCTACGCCAATGAGAAGATTTTCGACTTGCTGAAAAACGATGAAAGCGCCAAACAGGTGGCCAATGTGGCGCATCTGCCGGGGATCGTCAATTATTCGCTGGCCATGCCGGATATTCACTGGGGATATGGTTTTCCCATCGGCGGCGTGGCGGCTTTTGATATGGACACAGGCGTGATCTCGCCGGGCGGTGTGGGCTACGATATTAACTGCGGCTGCCGCCTGATGACGACAAACCTGACGCTTGCCGACATCAAAGACAAAATCAAAGACTTGACCACTGCCCTGTATCAGCGGATTCCGTCCGGCGTCGGCTCAACCGGCTATGTGAAACTTTCCGGCAAGGATCAGAAAAAAGTTCTGGAAGAAGGCGCGGCATGGGCCGTGAAAGCCGGATATGGTTCGGCGCAGGATCTGGAAACAACCGAAGACGGCGGGTGCCTGAGCGGCGCCGATCCGGAGCAGGTATCAGCGCGGGCGATGGAACGGGGGAAGCAGCAGTTGGGCACACTGGGTTCCGGCAATCATTTTCTGGAGGTCGAGGTCGTTCAGGAAATTTACGACGGCAAAACGGCTCAGATGTTCGGTCTGCGCAAGGGTCAGGTTGTGGTCATGATCCACACCGGTTCGCGGGGGTTGGGCTATCAGATTTGCGACGACTATCTGGCGCTGCTGGTCAAGCACCAGCCGGAAACAGGCATCGCACTGCCGGACCGGCAGCTCGCCTGCGCTTATCTGGCCTCGCAGCGGGGACGCAATTATCTGGCGGCGATGGCCTGCGGCGCGAACTACGCGTGGGCCAACCGGCAAATCCTGATGCATCTGACCAGCGAAGTGCTGGAAAAGACGCTGCGCGTTTCCCCGCGTGAGTTGGGGATGCGTCTGGTCTATGACGTTTGTCATAACATCGCCAAAATCGAATCCTTCACGGTGGCAGGCGTTGAGAAAAAACTCTGCGTGCATCGCAAGGGTGCAACAAGGGCTTATCCGGCAGGGCATGACGCCATACCGGGTTGCTATCAAAGTGTTGGCCAGCCGGTATTGATTCCGGGCGATATGGGCACTGGTTCCTATGTGCTGGCGGGGCGGGAGAAAGCCATGACGGAAACCTTCGGCAGCGCCTGCCACGGCGCGGGCCGGGTGATGAGCAGGACGCAGGCGGTCAAATCCAGCCGGGGCCGCTCGATCAGCCGCGAACTGGCTGGGCAGGGCGTGCTGGTGATGGCTGGCAGCAAGGGAACGCTGGGTGAAGAAATGCCCGAAGCTTACAAAAACCTGAATGATGTTGTGCAGGTGGTTCACGAAGCGGGCATTGCCGGGAAAGTCGCCAAGCTCAAAGCCATCGCCTGCATCAAAGGGTGACGGCGAATCTGTTTCAGAACGGGATATTAGGCAGTGAAGTTTTTCTTTCTCTGTGAAAAGTCTGTCCTTCCGTACCTGGTTCCAGCCAGATCAGGAGAAAATCGCTGTTTCCAGCCTTTCTGAAAATTTTATCGCGATGCCCCACGACCCTTCTTCAATCCTCACCTGAACGACCGTGCCGGACAGATCCATCTTTTTGCTATTTTTGATGTCCATGGATACGTTTATGACGTCACCTGCATAATACCGTTTTTTTGAAAGAAAATACAAGCCGCCAACGGAGTAATTCACTAAACGGACCATTTCTCCTTCAAGCATGACCTTAATCTGTGCACATGTGCTTCCGTCATCATCTACATGGAAACGTTTATCCTTACGTTCGGGACGGTCTGTTGTTTGAGAGATCATGCCTGTAAGAACCTCCTTTGATAGTAGAATAAACCGGTTTGCTCGAGGCAGTGATTGCCAATAGCATAAATCCTTTATCTATTTCAATGATTCCAAAACATTTTTCTGCATGGAGTCGAAATAATCATCGGCTTCCTTCATGCTGGCAAAGAGCTTCATTCCCTTCAGGATATTCGCGATTTCAAATACTTTTTCAATTTGCGGCTGCACATTGATCATATAGACGCAGCCGCCATGGCCTTCAACAATTCGTCTCGTCTTCAGAAAAACACGCAAACCCATACTGCTGATATAATTTAAGTTTGTCATATCAAAGATGATGGTTTTTGTTGCGGGCGTCAAAAGCGAAGTAATTCTTGCGTCGCACTCCGGGGATGTTGTTCCATCAAGCCGCCCATTCAAAGTAATAAAACAGTAACCGGTTATTTTGTTTTCAATGTTGATGCTCAAAGACATTTTTTTCTCCTTACCCTGTTTGATGATGACCGGCTGGTTTTCTTCCCGCCGGTCCGGCGACACAAAGTTGTTCAATTATCAACAAGTGATATTTAACATAAAATAATGGAAGAAAACATCCACGATTTTGGGAACAGCCTGAAAAAGGGAGGCGGGGGTGTTAACTGCTTTCGCCGGGGTGACGATGATGCTGTCGTTCCGTCAAATATCTTTACTGCTATGGGACTGTTCCTGAGACGGAAAGTTTAGCGAGCGGCCCATCCTGAATTCAGCTGCGGTAAACCGCCCCCCCGGCGTGAAGCGATTCTCGAAGCATCAGGGCAGGATAGCAAAGGCTCTGGCCGGCGCTCCCGTTCCGCCTTTAATCGACATGGGAATCACATATAGTGTGGCTCCCTTTACGGGGAGCTTATCCAGGCTGGCGATGTTTTCCAGCCCGAGTTTGCCGGCGCCGCAAATGACGCGGTGCACCTGAAAATCCTTTGACTTTCCGTAATCAATGCTGGGCGTGTCGATGGCGATGCCCCTGATATTCCGTTCCTTCGTCAGAAACTCGGCGGATGCTTTGGAAAAAGCCGGAAAACTCAATTCGGGAAGCGCGGAGGGGCCTTTCTTTTCCGTTCCCAGAACAAGTTTTGGATCGGGATAAAATTGCGTGCCGATTCCGGTGTACATGATGACCCAAGCTCCCGCAGGAATCCGGCCATATGTTTTTTCCCATTCTTCGATGTCTTCTACGGAGAGAAGATAATCCCGGTTGCGGGAGCATTGCTTCGTGGCGTCGATCTTGACTGCCGGGCCAATCCACTGTGCAAGAGGAATCTGATCGATGGCGCGGCCGTTTTCTGCAAAGTGCAACGGCGCATCAGCATGTGTTCCGCCATGCTCCGAGGCGGCGTAAAAGTTGGCGGCGTACCAGTACCCCTGATCGGTTATGCCGTGAAATTCCGGCGTCAATTTGAATGGAGATGCGTTTGGCCAGTAAATGGCGCTGCCGTCATAGGCATATGTCATATCCAGGATCTGACCTTGTTTTTCAGTTGCGTAGCCGTGCCAGGCCGTACTTGCGGCCATTACCGCCAAGCCGGCCGCTATGAGAATAAGTTTTATGGTTTTCATGCTTGTTTACGTCCTTTTTTCCAGATGTTCAACTTTTGTGCTTCCACTCATGCCCCTACGATAGCGTGTTTCCGGTAAATCATAGGATAAACCCTTTGACATGTCAAAGAAAACCGTCATGCATGAAGACGAAAAATGCTCCGACGGCATCCGCGGATGAAGACCTCATGATCGTTTGTTTATTATCATTTTATTTCGGATAAAAACGGTTTAAAGCCGTTTTTGATAATTTCGCTGAAGTTCAGCGTTACCTCATACAGTGACATTTCTATTTTTCGATTAAACCAATCCTGGTATAAGCCGACAAAACCGGAGGCGAATACGTTAACGCAGATCATGAACTGAGTTTTGTTTTTCACCGCCGCCATCTTTTTTTCATCGCTGAGTATTTTCTCTATGAAGAGAATCTTCAGTTTACTCAAAAAGGCAACAGAGTGCTCCGAATTATTTAACAATCGGTAAAATTCGAGGTCTTGTTCCAAAAAGGACGAAATTTTCATAAGAAAAGGCAATGGATTTTCAATCAACCGGGTGTTTTTAAATTCGTCAAGAAATTCAAATAATGCTGATACAATCTCATTGCCGATCTGTTCCGAGACGGCCTTCACACTGGTATAGTGCGCGTAAAAAGTTCCCCGGTTAATATCCGCCTTTGTGACAATATCTTTGATGGTAATTTTATCGAGATCCTTTTCCTTGATTAATTCCACGTATGCTTGTTTGATCAATTTTCTAGAGCGAATAGCGCTTCGATACTCCGCCTTTGTGCTCATCTTTCTTCTCCTGTAATTTTTTATCCAAAATCAGGCAATTATGTTAAGATATGCTCAATATTATGCAGATTCGCAAAATATTGACTATTGAATAATATGCAAGTGTTTTATATTGTAACCGTGAACAAAAATCAACATTTGTTTTAATTTGATAATTTTTTGAAGGAGAAAACAATGGCGTACGACATGACTTACACATCCAAAAAGGATATTGCACAGCAGTACAGGGATAAACTAAGAACAGCCGGCGAAGCGGTCAAATGCATAAAATCAAATGACTGGGTGACCTATGGTTTTTTTAATTCCCGTCCCATGGCCTGCGACGCAGCCCTGGCCAAACGAAAAGATGAATTAAGCAATGTGCTGGTCGGTGGAGCGGTGACCATTCCCCCCGTGCCGGAAGTGGTTAATCAAGACCCGGAAGGAAAAACTTTTACCTATGTGGACTGGCATTTTTCACTGCTGACCAGGCTGATGAAAATGGTATCCCCGACGTCCGTCAACTACTGCTCAATCGTGTTTGGCGAAACGGACTGGGGCTGCGCCCATCATTATGGTCCTGATTATGATCCGACGAAAACGGGGGTGCATCTTCAGGATGTGCACATTCTGCGGACCTCGCCCATGGATAAAGACGGGTATTTCAATTTTGCGATCTCCAATGCCTGCATGATGAGCTGGTGCATGGCCAAGAAAGTCATTGTGGAAACCAATGCCAACATGCCGCGTGGTCTGGGCGGCGCCCGTGAATCAATCCATATCTCCCAGGTTGATTATGTGGTCGAAGGAGCGAATGAACCTCTTTTCGAACTGCCCGCCATTGAAGCCACGGACATCGAGAAACAGATCGCCGGGCACGTCTTCCAGCATCTGCGTGACGGGTGCTGCATCCAGCTGGGCATCGGCGGCATGCCGAACGTGCTGGGGCACATGATTGCCGAAAGCGATCTGAAAAATCTCGGCGGCCACACGGAAATGCTGGTGGACGCTTATTATGAAATGTACATGTCCGGACGGATGAACAACTCACTCAAGGCCGTGGACCGTTTTAAAACCGTTTATACCTTTGCGCTGGGCAACCGGAAACTCTACGACTGGATAGACAACAATCCGTCCCTGGCCTCCTATCACGTCGGGTATGTCAACGATTACGACGTGATCAAAAGCATCGATAACTTTATTTCCATCAATCAGGCCATTGAAGTGGATCTTTATGGTCAGGTCAACGCGGAATCAAATGGCTTTGAACAGATTTCCGGCAACGGCGGCATGCAGGATTTCGTCCTGGGCTCCTACCGGTCAAAGGGAGGAAAGAGCTTTATCTGCCTGCCGTCAACCTACACGCTGAAAGACGGGACGGTGATTTCCCGCATTCAGCCTTATTTTAAGCCGGGAACGATTGTGACCATTCCGCGTCAGATGCCGCAGTTCATCGCCACGGAATATGGCTGCGTCACCCTGAAACTCGACCCGGTCTGGATGCGGGCGGAAAAATTGATCGGTATCGCTCATCCTGATTTCCGCGAAGATCTGATCAAGGCGGCGGAAAATCAGAAAATCTGGCGTCAATCCAATAAGAAATAGACCGGAGGATCCGCCTTGGCCATTATTTGCCTCGCGCCGCTTCAGGGGGTGACGGACAGGATTTACCGCAATCTGTTCCCCGTTTATTTTCAAGGGGTTGACTACGCAATTGCGCCGTTTGTGCCCGCCACGAAGAAAATGAAGCCGGACTATCCGGCCCTGCGCAAGCTTTCTTTGGACCGGAACACGGGCATGACCGTTATTCCGCAAATCATGGCTTCTCAACCCGGCGACTTCATTCGCATCGCCAACTGGCTTTACGATATGGGGCACACAACGGTCAACTGGAACCTTGGTTGTCCGTTCCGCATGGTGGTGAAAAAGGGGAGGGGGGCCGGCATGCTTTGTTATCCGGACCGCGTCGAATCGTTTCTGGAAAAAGCAATGCCGGAGCTGAAGCCGCAACTGTCCATCAAGATCCGGATCGGTTTGAAAAACCCGGAAGACGCTCTGGAACTCATGCCCATTTTTAACCGGATTCCGCTCACGGAGCTGATCATCCATCCCCGGACAGGCGCGCAAATGTACCAAGGCGAAGTTGATCCGGACATGTTTGAGCAGTGTCTTGGTCTTTCGAAACACCCGGTCGTCTATAACGGCGATATTGATTCTCTGAAAAAATGGCAGGCCCTGGCCGGGCGCTTCGGGAAAGTTGAGCGATGGATGATCGGCCGGGGCCTCATCGGCAATCCGTTTCTGGCGGAAGAAATCAAATGCGACTCAATAAAACCTTATCCGGAGAAAGTCAGAATCATGCGCGCTTTCCACGATCATTTATTTGCCGAATACTCCCAAATGCTTTCCGGACCAGCTCACATCACCAACAAAATGAAGGAAATCTGGACTTACATGGCCGCCTTTTTTGAAAACGGGGAAAAAGCACGAAAGAGAATCAACAAAACCCATCATCCGGAGCACTATGTTGATGTGATCAATCAGGTTTTTGATGAAGCGGCATCCGGGCGCGAATCAGCCCGCGCCTTTCCGGGAGCGCATGAAATCTTTTAATTTCAGAATGAATTTTCTCTTGTAAAAACAGAGTAAATCATATTAAGAAAGCAAATATTTGCTGCATATGGCTTTTTCCGGATAAAACGTTCCCGGCGGTTGAAAGTATATGAATTATCAATTGAGTATCATTGAAAAATCTTCCTATCTACACATCATCGTGACCGGTCAGCTTACCAGGAATAACGTGGAGCGGTACTTCGAGGAAATCCGTCATTACTGTCTCGAGCACCGTATCAGCAGGATTCTGATAGAAGAAAATCTCGAGGGACCGCGTTTAAATGTGATGGATATTCTTCAGCTGATATCGCATGAAAGCATCAAAAGCATGCGCTTATTTACGGCAATCGCTTATGTGGATGTCAAGGCCGAGGGTAATTCGATGAATTTCATCGAGGATGCCGCGGTCAACCGCGCGTTGCCGGTGACGGTATTCCCGACCGTTGACGCAGCCGAAAAATGGCTGCTGAGTCTGTCTTCTTGACGCGCAAGGATAAAATCGGCGCCAGAGACGTGCGGAATTCCGGGTAAAATTATGTGGTCAAAATTTCCCGCAGTTGCTTTTTGACTGTATCAGGATGGAATCTTTTTATATTTTCCAGTCCGCGGGAGATTAGTTTTTCCTTTCTTGCCGGGTCACGCAATAAAATTTCCATTTTTTCTGATATGCCCTCCGGAGTGGGTGTAAAAAATTCCGCGCTGTCTCCCGCTATTTCCTTGAATACCGGAATGTCTGAACATAAAGCGGGAACTTGAAATTTTTGCGCTTCAATAATCGGTATGCCAAATCCCTCATAAACGGACGGGAAAACAAAGAGTGAAGCATGACGGTACAGGGCCTGGACTGCTTCATCAGGTATGTATCCGGTAAAAATTACATTTTCATTATCCGGCAGGGAGCGGGCGTTTCCCGGAGCGCCAACCACGACTAATTTTAAATCATGGTATTTTTTGCTGATTTTTTCAAATGCTTTCATTAATGATGCGGCGTTTTTATGTTTATGTTGCGTGATGACGGACAGAATATAATGACCCGGCTCAATCTTCAATTGACTCAGGACATTGTTTCTTTCCGTCTGCATGTTAAGATCAAAACCGATGGAATTATAAACAATGAAAATTTTGTCTTCCGGGTAGCCGAAAAAATCAACAATTTCCTGTTTTACCGTATTCGAAACGGCGATCAGATAATCCGATTTTTTGATGGCGTTTTTGACTATTTTCTTAAACAGCCAGCCTCCGGATTTTGAGATTGTTTCCGGGTGTAAAAAAATACGTATATCATGAATCACGGCGATATATTTTGCATGCCTGGGCTTCATGACCGGCAAATGATAATTTGTGCCGATTACGGTGACCTTTCCTTTTTGCCTTGATATTTTAAACAGGAAGAATGTGTTTAACCACAGCCAATAGACCATCATGCCAAAATATTTGTTTTTGATATTTTTTAAAAAGGATTTATTAAAGATTTCCGTTTCCTGCCCTAATGCTTGAGCCAATGATTCAATCATCAGGGTGTATTGCCCAATGCCCGTTTTTTGAATCAGCGCCTTTTCTTCTTCTATGATGATTCGATCTTTCATAATAATTTGCTATCACAGGCAAATAGCTAATACAAGAAATCCCGTCTTCTGCGGGGCAGAAACAACTTTGTGGCGAATCGAGCCGGAACGTTATTTATTTTTGGCATATGACGATGAGGGCTATTGACGGGCGGGCTGTTTCTGTGCAAATTATGATCACTTGAAGGCGCCGGGATTGATATGAACGAAGAAAAATTTCAATGTGACGAGAATGTCATCGAAAAAGAGCAACAGGAGACGAAAGAGCCCTCGCTCTACCGGGTCATCCTGCTGAACGACGATTATACAACCATGGATTTCGTTATCTACGTGCTGGAAACCGTGTTCCGCAAGCAACCGTCTGAAGCAACGCAAATTATGCTGAGCGTCCATAAAAATGGGGCCGGCCTGTGCGGTTTATACACGCGGGAAATTGCAGAGACAAAAGTGGCAAGGGTGCATGAAATGGCGGCGGAAAATCAATTTCCGCTGAAATGCGCGATGGAGAAGGAATGATCAATAAAGAATTAAGCATGGCGCTGGAAGCAACGTTCAAAGAGGCAAAAAACCGGCGTCACGAGTACCTGACCGCCGAACATATTCTGTTTGCGCTGATCCATGACGATCTGGGCGTCGATATCATCGCGGCTTGCGGAGGCGATGTCCGCAGGCTCAAGGAGGCACTTGAGGGTTTCTTCGCCAAGAGTATGCCCCTGCTGCCCCCGGGAAAAAACGCCGCTCCGGTTCCCGCCCTCGGATTTCAAAGGGTGATTCAGCGGGCGATCAACCATGTCCAGTCTGCCGAAAAAGCGGAAGTGGAGTCGGGAGACCTGCTGGCGGCCCTTTATGGCGAAACGGATTCCTTTGCCGTTCATTTTCTGGAACAGGAAGGCGTCTCGCGTTTGGATATTCTGCATTACATCTCCCACGGCTTTTCCGGGTGCGGCGAGGACGCGCAAAACGAATCACCGTTTGAAAAGCCGGCGTGGAGTTCAGACCAGGGCGCGACCGAGCCGGCAAGGCCCGTGTCCAAAGATCCTCTGAAACTTTATACCGTTAATCTGCTGGAAAAGGCTGCCGCGGGGGAGATCGATCCGCTGGTGGGCCGCAAAGACGAACTTACCAGAGCCATTCATGTGCTGTGCCGGCGGCGGAAAAACAATATCGTGTTCGTCGGCGAACCGGGCGTCGGTAAAACCGCTCTTGTCGAAGGTCTGGCGCTGAGCATCCATGATGGTTCCGTGCCCCGGCATCTCCGCAATACGATCATTTACTCGCTGGACATGGGGGCGCTGCTGGCGGGCACAAAATACCGGGGCGATTTCGAGGCGCGCCTGAAGGCGGCCATCCGGGAGCTCGAAAAGATTTCCGGCGTGATCCTCTTCATCGATGAGATCCACACGATTGTGGGAGCGGGCGCCGCCGGCGGCGGTTCGCTGGATGCATCGAATATCCTGAAGCCGGCGCTGAATTCCGGCAGGCTGCGCTGCATCGGCGCCAGCACCTATGAGGAATACAAGAACTATTTCGAGAAGGACCGCGCCCTTTCCCGGCGGTTCCAGAAAATCGAAATAAGCGAGCCGACCATCGCGGAAACCACGGACATATTGAAAGGCCTGCGGCCTTATTACGAAGATTTTCATGGCGTCAGATATACGGAGAGCGCCCTCAAGGCGGCCACGGAGCTTTCCGCAAAATATCTCAACGATAAATTCATGCCGGACAAGGCCATTGACGTAATTGACGAGGCGGGCGCCACGCGCAAGCTGGCGGCGGGCGGGAAGAGCAAACCTGTCGTCGGCGTAAAGGAGATCGAGCGTATTGTCGCGCAGATCGCCAAGATACCTTCCCTGAACATATCCGCGTCCGATACGGAGAATTTGCAGGATCTGGAGCCGGAACTCAAAGCTGCCGTTTTTGGACAGGACAGCGCCATTCATGCGCTGGTTTCCGCCATCAAGAGATCGCGCGCGGGGCTAGGCGCTCCGGAGAGACCAATCGGCTCCTTCCTCTTTGCCGGTCCTACGGGTGTCGGCAAAACCGAGGTTTCCAGACAGATGGCAAACGTGCTGGGCGTAAAATTCATCCGTTTCGACATGAGCGAATACATGGAGAAGCATGCCGTCTCGAGGCTGATCGGCGCCCCTCCCGGCTATGTCGGCTTTGAACAGGGCGGCATACTGACCGATGCAATCAGGAAGCACCCTTACTCCGTTCTTCTGTTGGACGAAATCGAAAAGGCGCACCCTGATATTTTCAGCATTTTGCTGCAAGTGATGGATTATTCCACGCTGACGGACAACAATGGAAAGAAGGCTGATTTCCGGAATGTCATCCTCATCATGACCTCCAACGCCGGCGCGAAGGAAATGAATATGGAGACGATAGGATTCGGGGACAGAAGGGGCGATACAAGATCAAAAAGCGGCGAAGCGATTAAAAAACTCTTTAACCCTGAGTTTCGCAACCGGCTGGACGCCATGATTACCTTCAACCCGCTGACCCCGGCCGTCATGAAAAAGGTCGTCGATAAGTTTATGCATGATCTGGGCAGACAGCTCGCACGGAAAAATGTTAAAATGGACCTGACCGATGCCGCCAGAGACTGGCTGGCCGAAAAGGGATACGATGATAAATTCGGCGCAAGGCCGCTTGCCAGAATCATGCAAACGGAAATCAAGGATGCGCTCTCCGAGGAGCTGCTCTTTGGCGCATTGAAAAAAGGCGGCTGTGTGACGGTTGGTCTTGAAGAAGGACGGATCGGATTTAAGTATGCATCTCTTGATTAAGCAAACAGCATGACCGTTTACAGATTGACCGGGAAAATTGCTTTTCCACCGCCCGAACTGGCCGACGATGACGGCCTGCTTGCGGTGGGCGGCGACCTGAGCGTTGACCGGCTGGCGCTTGCCTATGCCATGGGAATCTTCCCGTGGTATTCCGGCGCTTCTCCCATCCTCTGGTGGTCGCCAAACCCCCGTCTGGTCTTGTTTCCGCAGGAGCTGAAAGTTTCGCGCACCCTGCGGCAAACCGTTAAAAAAGGTCTCTACCGCGTGACCTCCAATGTCGCCTTTGAAGATGTTATCAGAAGCTGCGCCACCATCCCCAGAAAGGGAGAAAAAGGCACATGGATCACGGAAGAGATGATCAATGCCTATCTCCGGCTGCATCAGGCTGGCTACGCCCACTCCATCGAAGCATGGGACGGCGGGGAGCTTGCCGGCGGTCTCTACGGAATTATTCTGGGCAGGGCCTTTTTCGGGGAATCGATGTTCGCGAAAAAGAGCGACGCGTCCAAGGTCGCTTTCGCTACATACGTCACACAGCTTGCGGAAAAGGGCTTTGAACTGATTGACTGTCAGGTTGCCACGGATCATCTGAAAAGGTTCGGCGCGAGAGAAATCCCTCGAGCCGAATTTATGGAACACCTGAAAAAAGCTCTTCGTTAACGCGAATTTGAAAAAAGAATAATGGTTGCCGGTAATGCACGTTCCGATTCCAATTCATATCTCAACTGTAAATTCATCCAGAATTCAGCGGAATTGTTAAAAAAACGGAAAATGTCCTTGTCGTCATCCCCGATCATGACAATCCTTTTCATGATCTTTCTGACATCAGGGCAATCACACAATGTTTCAGCCGTATTGAATGTTTCCTTCCGACACGGCGGTGCAGGGCCTGGTCACTACCGGCGCCTGATCGCCTTTGACCAGGCGCTCATGGCCGGACCATAAAAATCTCCCCGGATCATTCGTCTTCGGGAGCCTCCGGATCATTGTGTTCCAGGCAGCGGAAGGGCATGGCCAGCAGCTCTTTCCACCGTTCGCGCCAGCCGCCGGTGTGGGCGGCGTCCTCAACGATAGTGATGCCGCCGCAACGCCCGCGGCCGGTTTGCTTCAGGAATGATTGGGCAATCCCGGAGGGCACAACCTTGTCCCGTAAACCTATAAAATGCCGTTGAGGGAGGTTCCGGAGTTTTTTCGCTGCCTCCATCGGGTTTTGCAAATCCGTAAAGGGACTGACGCGATGGTAGCGGTTGACCGCCTCCGGATCGAGGTTTCCCGCCACCGTTCTCAAACTGGCCACGTCGTCGCGCCGCGCGGCAAGAAGAACGGCGATGGCCGCTCCGCCGGAATAGCCGATAAGATGGATCTTCTCCGCCCGGCAATGAACGCGCAGGGTGTCAATGGCTTCGTTCACGGCCTCGGCAACTTCGCTTGAAAAACGCTTACCCGACCAGTAGGCTGCGTCGCAGCCGGGGATGCGCGCCGCGGTGTATTGCCCGGGGCGGGCCAGATATGCCACGCGGGATGCCGGATCCAGCAGGGCCAGTTCCAGAACAAGAGGCTTTTGGGGGGTGGGGTCATCCGAAAGCCGGGTGCGGGAGAGCCAGGCCGCGCCATCACCTTCGATATAGATATGCAGGTGCTCGCCCGGTCCAGCGCACCGCTCATAGGCCGTCAGCGTGAAAGATGCGGCTTTGATGTAGGACTTCCGCATTCCCGCAGCGGCGGCTGTCCTGTCCGCCGCTTCGTACCGGCTGTTTTGCGGTGAGAAGGCCGCGCATCCCGCCGCCAAAAGAAGACCCAGCGGGAAAATCAGCGCGAACGTCCGGTTAAAACTCATACCGCAGATTAATCCAGCCGTTATGGCTGTAAAAGTCCGATTTCATTTCTAACTCGTAGTTCAGCGCTACGGACCAGTCCGGCGAGGTCATGATCATCAGCCTGGCGCCGATACTGCCGCTGGATTTCGCCGGGTCGATTCCTCTGGTCGAAAACGATGCGCCCCCTCCGGTGAACGTCGAGACGCTCTGCTGTGGATCTCCCGCAAAGTCATACAGCCATTTGGCATGCAATTCCGGAATAATGCGCATTTGATTGATCAGGAGCGGATAGGCGGCCTTTGCTCCCAGGCCGGTCTGGAAAAGGTTGTAGCTCTGGCGATTCATCTTCAGGTTCAGGCTGCCCGCTTCCGTTTCCGTATAGTTTTCCAGATCCAGACGCATCGCCTGGAGCGACATCAGGGGTGTCAGCACAAAACCTCCCCTTTTGACTGTATATCCGCCTTCCACATAACCGGAATACTGGTATCCGTTGTAATTGCTCTTTGCCGTGCGGTCAATCCCGGAAAACACGATGTGACGGGAAGCGTCATACCGGTTGTAGGCGAAAGACAAGACAGCGTCGCAATACCAGGCGTCCCGGGCCAAGCCGCCGTAAATACTTCCCTGGTAGCTGTTGGCGTCGGTGCGGGTTACCGCATCATTGGTTGTCACATAGTTCCGCGCAAACCCGCCGCTGAATCCCGCGATGATATTTTGAAAAAGAAGCGTGTCAAAGCCGAAGGAAACTCCCCAGACATTCGCCGTATAGCCGCCAGTTGTTTCCACCGCGCCCTGATGCAGATAACTTCCGAATCCCTGCGCCCAGCTCCCGCTTGGGGAGATTTCATCGCCGGTCGAGACGCCGGTCGCGCCGGCGCTTTCCGTCCGGGCCGTCAGCGCCCGGCCGATGCGGCTCATCACGGTGCTGGTGTATTGGCTGACGGTTCCAAAACTGGTTTCGATGTTTCCCCGGTTTACGTTGGGTTCGAGTTTCCGGGCGTCGCCGGCGTTTCCGGAACGGTCGAGGGCGTTCAGAACGGCGGCCATGTCTCCTGTCGCGGTGTTGGCCAGGTTGTCGAGAACCGTTCCCAAGGAAGCGTTTCCGCTTTGCCGGCCGTAGAAACTGCCGTCGCGTAAAGCGACAAAGTAAAGCTTCCGTTTATCCGCGCTTAGCGCATCGGAAAAAGTAATCATGGGCAGGGAACTGTCGTTGAGAATGGAAAGTTTTGTGTAAACCATTGGCTGGAGCGCGTCCACAATCAGGAACCGGTCATTGTTGCGGACATTGTCCGTACCGGCGACTGTGACGGCCAGGGTGTTGCCTTCCAGCGTGATGGTCTTGGCGTTGACGACCAGAGCGGAAGCAGCCGTGTTTCTGTTCAGGGTGAAATTGAACCGGTTTGTTCCGCCTCCCAGATCGATGCCGCCGTCGATCCGTCCGCCGGTGAGCGTCAGGGTGTCGTTTCCCGCGCCGGTTTTAATGGCGTAGCCGGTTCCGGTTCCGGTAATGACGCCGGAATTGACAATCTCCGTATCGCCCGCCCACGCCGCCACGGCGGTTCCGTTGGCTCCGGGAGCCGTAATGGCGCCGGAATTGATCAAAATATTCTGCACAGCGCCGGTATAGGGAATCGTATGCGTCTCGCCCTTGAACAAAACCGCAATATTTTCACTGCCGCTCAGGTTGAATTTTTTCGTGTCCGCGTCGGCCGTGACAAAGCCGGCGTTCGTCACCGTGTAATTTTGCGACCCGACCAGCATGCCCTGCCCGCCGCTGACCGACCCGCCCGGGCCAACCGTGATGGTGTTGGGAGAAGCGGCGTCCAGATGCGCGCCGGCCTGAAAAGCGGCACCGGCCCAGAGGGTGTTGCAGGGGCCGGTGACGTTGAAACTGGCAAAGCCGTTGCCGTACTGCGCGTCCGGAGCATCGCTCAGCTTTGTTCCGTCGTTCTTCGTGTAGAGGTAAGACTGAGGCGAGTAGATGCCCACGGCGATAATATGGCCGGACTCATCCGTGCCGGAGGGAGTTTTGGACGGATCGGCGCTGCCCGCGCCGCCCAGCAGAATGAACTCGGACAGCCCCTGCACGTCAGACAAATTGGCAGGAGGATTTTCCGCCCGTCCCCAGTAGTAGGTATATCCCAGTTGCGTCCAGGGAAACGGGCTGGTTGAATAGGCCTGTCCCGCCCAATTGACGTAAGCCTCCTTGAAATTCGCATAAACTCTGTCCGCCGCCGCGCCCGTGCCGATGCCGGCCGCTTTGGCATCGGCGGGAAACGAGCCGTTTGTGCCATATTCCGCTGAATTTCCGCTATATTTTGCCGGGTCCGGATTGCGCACCGGCCGCAAAAGATAGGGATTCGCCGTATCGCCGACGGTCACGGCCATTTCAAAAATGGCGTCATGATTGCCCTTATCGTTCATGCCCAGGCCTCTTTCCAGCCCCTTGATCACCGTCTGGGAGGTCAGCCCCTGTCCATCGATAAAGCCCGTCATCTCTTTTCCCGTTGTCACCCAGGCGTTCATGGAATTTTTCCCGCCGTAAATCGAATAGTTGTCGCCGGCGATGGTCAGGGTTCCCCACGCGCCGTTATAAGCGTTGCTGGAGCTGAGTGTCCGGACGATGACCTGATTGCCGGCCGGAGCGCCGTAGTATTTCAAACCGTAAGAATTATCGCCGACGGAGGAAGCTGCGGATATTTTCACCATGCCGGCGGCGGAAGGCATCCAGGCCGCCGGGGCGTCGGCATGCGCTTTGGCGTTCACCACCGACTGGCTGTATGTTTCCAGACCGGCCGCCGGCAGCGCGGCGGCGTATAAAACGACGAGTGGAAAAAGAATGAATGCGCAAAGACTTTTCTTCATTGTTCTTTAACTCCTTCAAAAAAAAAGTGGTTTATCTTTTCCGAAATATTTACCGGCGATGCCTTTTGCGGCAATGACGCCCGAGATGGCCGATCCGACGATCCCGCGGCTTTTTCCCGTCCCGTCGCCGGCGACAAAAATTCCCCCGATATTGGTTTCCAGATGCCGATCCGTTGTAAAGTGCGTGTCGAAAAACTTGATTTCCGGCGCATAAAGCAGCGTGGAGGGATGGAGAAGACCGGGCATGATTTTGTCAAGCCTTTTCAGGGATTCCCAGAGATTGTCAATAATACGCGCGGGCATGCCGAGCGTAATGTCGCCCGGTGTAACGTCACAGGTCGCCTTGCATAATTCAAAATGGTGGATCCGGCTGTTCAAGGTTGAAACGGAGCTCCTCCTGCCTTCCCGGAAATCACCCATCCGCTGCACGATTGGCCTGCCCCCGCCCAGCAAGTGAAACTGCCGGGCAATCATCTGCCCGAACTCCGTTGTATCGGAAAAGGGCGTCGTCAGGGCGACCGTGTTGAGCAAGGCGAAGTTGGTGTTCAATGTTTTGCGCCGCGAGAGGGCGTCGCCATTCACCAGCTTGAACTGTCCGTAATTTTCCAAACGGACCCTGCCGCCCGGATTGGTGCAGAATGTTCTGACTCTGTCTCCATGCCGCGCGGTTTTGAAAATAAATTTGGGATCATATACGATATTCGTCACTTCGTCATAGAACTTCCTGTTCAGCTCAATCCTTATGCCGACGTCGATGGGACCAAAGTTATGGCTCACCCCCAGCCTGCCGGCTGCGTCCCGGAACCAGTAAGCGCCGCCGCGGCCGGGAGCGGCCAGAATAACCGGGGCTTCGATCCGGAAATTTCTCCCCCCTTTCCGGGCGATGACGCGATAGACATGTCCGGCCCCCTTTTCAATGGATCCGACTTCCGTTTCCAGCAGCAAGGACGTTTTCTTCAAATAGCTTCTGAGATGGTCCACAACGGCTTTGCCGTTATCAGTGCCCCAGTGCCACTGCTCCGGCGCAATGAATTGAGCGCCGTGTTCATGCGCTATGTTCATCAGCACGTCGATTTTTTCATTTTGTCCGCCGGAAGATACCTGGCGGCAGCGGGGAAAACGAATAAAAATCTCCTTGATTTCATCAATATAACTTTGCGCCGCGGCTGCGTCGAGTTTGAGTTCGTCCAGGTCAATGCCGATGCGATGATCGAAGCTAAGTTTGCCGTCATTCAGGAGTCCGCCTGCCGGGTAAGCGGCGCGGTCAACAATGGCGATATTGCTTATGCCCAGGCATTCAAGCCGGATGGCTGCGAATAAACCCGCCGGACCGGACCCGATGATCAGTACGTCGAAAGATTTCATAACTCTTCATCAGCTCCCGCCTTCGATACGGGAGCGCGTTATTTTTTCAAATAATCATGGACGACTTTCCCGTAGGGCAGTGTGAGATCGGAAACGAAATGCACGCAGGAAACAATCCTTTTGACCGGAAGGGATGCAACCGGGGCAAGGGCATGGTGAAAAAGCTGAAGGCCGGCCGGTCCCGTCCAGGCGCCCTTGACCGTGACATCTTTCAGGTTGTATTGCACCAGTTGTCTGATGGCGGGAGTTCCATCAGCATGGGGAATGATTTTCAGAAGATAATTGGGTGCGTTTTCCAGAGATTTTTTAATAGCCTGGGCGTCGGCGGGCTGGTGCTTGAAGCCCATGGTGCCGATGGCGACGTCAACTGTGCCGTATTTCAACCGGCCCAGCAGGGTGTCTTTGCTGACTGGATCCACGCCCAGCGACGGAGAGGCCAGCTTTTTTGGAAAACCCCAGATTTCCCGCCCTCCGGCGATGGGCGCCTCGTCATCCAGAAACATGGAAAGCACATACTGGCCCTTTTGTCCCCGGAAGGTCACCGGGATGACCTGGCCGGCTTCGGTATAGTTTCCAAACCCGCTGGAATCGGGCATCCTGATGAATTCAAACTTGACCAGCGGCTCGGGTATCTCTAACGGTTCAGGCACCTGTTGGCGCAGTGCATCCATATCGGTTTCGTAGGTGATGATCAAAAATTCCCTGTCGATGAAACGGTAGGGACCGGGAGGATAAGACGGGCTGAAGGGCGGCATGGAGAAAGCATCCTGAACGCCGGACGGCTTGTCCGTTTTTTCCCCGGCGCATACGCCGCCGCACAGGAAGACAATGAGCAGCAGGCAACAAATAACGGTTAATTTTTTCATGGCGATCCTCTGATAAAGTCTTGTACTGATTGCCGCCGGTTTGCGGGCTTCCGCCTGGAAACCGGCAAGAAAGCGGAACTGAAGTTCCGCGCTACATTCCTTCCGTGTTCTAAACATTAAAGCGAAACGTAATAATATCGCCGTCCTGAACGATGTATTCTTTTCCTTCCAGGCGGAGGCGGCCTGATGCTTTCACCTGAGCCTGCGAACCGCCGTGGGACATGAAATCGTCAAAAGACATGACTTCAGCTTTGATAAAGCCTCTTTCGAAATCGTTGTGAATCGCGCCCGCTGCCTTGGGGGCTTTCGTGTGGGCGGGAATAACCCAGGCCTTGACCTCGTCCTCGCCGACGGTAAAAAACGATATCCGTCCCAAAAGGGCGAATGCCGCCCGGATGATTCTTCCAAATGCCGGTTCGGCAATGCCCAGAGAATCCAGAAAATCCTTCCGCTCGGCGATGTCCAGCCCGGCCAATTCCGCCTCGATCTGGCAGCAAATTCCCAGCACCGGTTCGGCAAGGCCGACGGCTTTGGCAAACTCATCGGCAAAAGAAAGATTTTCTTCCGCCGTGTTGACCACGACCAGCTCCGGTTTGATCGTCCAGAAGGAAAAACTCCGCAGTGTAAAAACCTCCGCGGGCGTCAGCCCCGCCGTGCGCAAGGGTTTTCCCGCTTCCAGGCAGTCTTTTAACTGGGGCAGCAGATCGTTTTGCGCTGTCTCCTGGGGTGAAACCGCCTTTTTTGACATTTTGGCGAGGCGCTCCATTTTCTTTTCAATGATCAGCAAATCGGCAAGGACCAGTTCATCTTCCAGCTTACGGTACGCGTCGAGACTCAGGGAGATATCCGGCAGGGAAAAACCGTCCACCACATGCAGAATGCCGTCCGCACCGCTTAAATTCTGGCGGATGGCTTCCCATGGATGTTCGCCCACGGCATGCACATCGCTGAATGGCACTTTAGCCGGAGAGACTTTGGCCGGCTGGTAAATTTCCACCAGTTTATCGAAGCGTTCATCCGGCACGGACGCCTGGCCGCGCACAACGGTTTCATGATGCGACTGGCCGCTTTTCACGCCGGTCATGATTTCAAAAAGAGTGCTCTTCCCGCTTTGGGGAAGGCCCAGAATGC
>CAZBGE010000023.1:0-32521 GCA_964491435.1 uncultured Smithella sp. | reverse complement strand
ATCCGGATGCCGAACCAGGCCACCGAGTAAGATCCCATAATACCCAGAATCGAGCAGATCAGAATGATCACAATATTTCCCGCGGGCATGTGAGACAGTGCGCCAAAGTAGTAAATCATACAGATGGCGATCAGGATCCACAGTGCGACAAGGAATTTGCCCTGCTGGAACAAGTAGGTCTTGCAGGTTTCCCAAATCGTCTGGGAAACATCCAGCATGGCCTGATGCGCGGGCAGGTTTTTGGTTTGCGTGTACTGCATGATGCCGAAAGCCAAACCAATGATACAGACGACCAGACCGACATTGAGAATCATCATACCGGAAAGCCCTCCGTCCATGAAACTGACCGCGGTCAGATCCGGCAGATTAATGTCTGCTTCGCTGGCAAAAGCGGCGCCGGCGTAAAGCACAGTCATCAAACTGCTGAGTAAAAATGTCCAAATACTTCGTTTGTTTCTAAACATTCACTATTCCTCCTTTTTTAAAAAATTCATATTTTTTGTCTGGTACTTGCTTACAGCTTGTTGCAGACCGTTTAAAACAATTTCAGCGCTCGCATCGGCCGCCCGACCGAGAACTTCCGGCAGGACATTTTTTTCTTCCTTCCCAAAAGGCTCCAACACATAACCTTCAATTCGGGATTTGTCAACTGGTTTGCCAATACCCAGTCTCACCCGCATAAAACCGGAAGTTCCCAAGTTAGACTCGATAGATGCCAGCCCTTTATGACCGGCAGTCCCTCCACCTGCCTTCAGCCGGATCGAACCGAAAGGCAGGTCGAGATCATCGTGAATAACGATGAGATTGCTGATATCCATTTTAAAGAACGACTGTAACTGCCTTACCGCAGTACCACTCAAATTCATGAATGTTTGAGGCTCCGCCAGAAGAACATTCTTCCCGGCAAAGGTTCCTTTACCCCACTGTGCATTGAAACTCTTCTGTTTCAATGCTATTTCTAATCGGGCAGCCAGTTTTTCCAGAACCATGAACCCGATGTTGTGCCTGGTTGACTCGTAGCGCTTTCCCGGATTACCCAAGCCGATAATCAGATGATCCATGCGCTCCCTCTCTTTTCGAAACCGAAAAAGTATTTTGCCAAATCTGCAAGGAAGCAATGTCTCACGCCCAGTTCCTGTTCAACCACCTCACTGCAAGCTACGGTGAATTGAAGCTCATCCCGCGGAAGCGGGGTTAAATCCTATTTTCCCTTTTCTTTCTTTTCTTCCTTTGCCGGTTCAGCCGCGGCTGTTGCCGCTGCGCCTTCGGCCGCAGCTGCTTCAGCGGACGCAACCTTCACCGCCTTGACGGCGGCGACTGATACGACGGCGGCATCGGGCGGATCCAAATGAGTCAGGCCTTCAGGAAGCTTGATGTCTTTGACTTTAATGGAATGGCCGATTTCGATTTCTGTAATATCCACATCAATATGATCAGGCAGATCGGTCGGCAAGCATAAAACTTTCACATCACGCTTAATATGCTGGAGTTCTCCGCCGTTCTCCACCCCAACAGCTTTACCCTTAAAATTCAGCGTGACATCGAACTCAAGCTTCTTTTTCATATCTACTTCATAGAAGTCCGCATGATATAAATTCCCGGTTAAAGGTTGTGTCTGCAATTCTTTAATCAGGGAAAGCTTCTCTACTTTCCGGCCGCCATCATCGATAATCAGTTTAATAAAAGCGTGATCCTTTTTCTCCTTATATAATTTCAACAGGTCACTGCTTTTTACGGCCAGCGAGATGTTTTCCGTAGATCCGCCATAAAATACAGCCGGCACAAATCCCTGCTGCCGCAGCCGCCGCGCTGGACCTTTCTTTGTTTCTTTACGGACTTGGACCACTAAATCGGTTATCTCCATTTACCCCTCTCCTCCTAAATAAATAATGAACTTACTGAATCGTTATAATATATGCGTCGCACGGCCTCCGACAACAGACCGGACACCGACAATATCTTTATCTTTTTACATTTGGCTGCGTTCTCACCCAAAGGAATCGTATCCGTGACGATAAATTCTTTAATACTTGATCCTTCAATGCGATCAATCGCCGGACCAGATAAAACCGGATGCGTACAGCAGACGGATACCTCCAGCGCACCCGCATCCATCAGAGCTTTAGCCGCCTGAACGACGGTTCCCGCCGTGTCCGCCATGTCATCCAGGATGATGACGCGCTTTTCCAGAACATTACCAATAATATTCATTACTTGTGCTTCATTGGGACCTTCCCGTCTTTTGTCGATAATGGCCAGGGACGCTCCCAGCCTCTTACCGAAAGCCCGCGCCCTTTCCACGCCGCCTGTATCCGGCGACACAACCACGGTATTATCATCCTGATAATGCCTCTTCATGTAATCAATCAAAACCGGCGTGGCAAAAAGATTATCCACGGGAATATTGAAAAATCCCTGAATCTGGCCGGCATGCAAATCCATGGACAAAAGACGCTGGGCGCCTGCGGTCGTGATCAGATCCGCAACCAGTTTCGCCGAAATAGGCGCTCGGGGAGCAACTTTTCGATCCTGCCTGGCGTACCCGTAATAAGGCACAACGGCGGTAATGCGGTCCGCCGAGGCCCGCTTCATGGCGTCAATCATAATCAGCAGTTCCATCAGGGTGCTGTTCACGGGAGTGCAGGTGGACTGAATAATAAAAACATCCATTCCCCGGACATTTTCATTGATTTCAACGCGCGTTTCTCCGTCGCTGAAGGTGGTGACATTGGCTTTTCCCAAGGCTACACCCAATTTTTCACATATTTTTTGGGCTAGCGGCATATTGGCGTTACCGGAAAAAACCCTTATTCTTTCTAACATTTAATTATTTCTCCACAATCTTTTCTGGCTGGGGCGGGAGGATTCGAACCTCCGAGTGCAGGAACCAAAATCCTGTGTCTTACCGCTTGACGACGCCCCATCGTCTTTCCAAATTAAAATAACCGAATTAAAGCATCTCCTACAGTGATTGGGCAAAGAAAACCAGACATTCTCCTGAGACTTTTTTTATAATCACATCCCTCGCTTCTTTAGCTGATGCTTCATCCGCAAAAACACCAAAAAGCGTGGGGCCGCTGCCCGACATCAATGTACCAAGGGCGCCTTCTTGCCTGAGCATTGACTTGAAGTCATGTAACTCGGGATGCATGGCCATCGATACGACTTCTAAATCATTATGCAATTCCCGAACAACGTCGCCCAACCCGTAAAATCGCGGAATGCTATAATTATTTTTTTTCTTTGTCAATGTTAAATTGAGACTTTCATAAACCGTTTTTGTGGAAAGGGGAAAGGCGGGATTGATTAAAACAAGGTTGATTTTAGGCAAATCCGGCAGCTTCTGGAGCTGGTCGCCGACGCCCGTGGCGAAAGCCGAGGTTGCAAAAATAAAAAAAGGGACATCCGCCCCCAGTTTCGCCCCGATTTTCATCAGGACTGTTTGACTGACGTTCAGTGAACACAAGTCATTTAAAGCCATCAAGGTTGTGGCTGCATCCGAACTGCCGCCACCCAGCCCGGCGGCTGAAGGAATGTGTTTGTTTAAGATAATTTCCACGCCGCCCCGATAACCGGTATGATTGAAAATTGCACGGGCGGCGCGGTAAATCAGGTTTTGTTCATTAGCGGGAAGGTCTGTGCCTGGACAAGAGAGGATTATTCCCTCCGGACGGAGGGAATAGGTTAATTCGTCATAAAGGGAGATCTGCTGCATCAGGGAAACGAGGTCGTGATAACCGTCAGGACGTTTTCTGAGAACACGCAGAAAAAGATTGATTTTCGCGGGCGCATACCTCAGCATGTCAGCCCTTTTCCTTGACATAGCGCATTTTCAATTCGTAAAGAACACCCTGAAGCAGACCGGCTTCATTCTGGTCAAGGTTACCTTTCGTTTTCTCATGGAGCATATCCAGAATATCAATGGTCTGTTTGGCGGCCGGCAAATTCTTTTCGGCTCCGCCGCCTTCATACTCGGGAAAATCTCCGAAGTGAAACATCGCGGATGTGGAAAGCGATATGACAAAGTTTGTAAAATTAACAGGCGGATAGTCCAACGGCTCATTGGCCAGTTGCTCTACTTTTTTTTCTTTGAGATCCGGCTCTTTTTGACCCGGCCTTTCTTCCTTTGTCTCAGGCTCTTCCGAAAAACGTCTGTCCTTGATGACAAATCCTTCACCCTTTTTCTCTTCCGACATAAATCCTCCCTCGCTAATCTTCAGGTATTGGGAATGCTCTTAGCTCATAATGACTTGCCACTTTTACCATCCACCCATCCACTAATCATTCCATCGCCTATCGCTGATTTTTACTGAACGTGATCTCTCCTTTAGACATACCGACAATAATGCGATCACCTTCGGCAAATTTGCCGGCCAGGATATCCAGCGCCAGCGGATCCAGAACCAGTTTTTGCAGTGATCTTTTCAGCGGCCGCGCCCCGTAAACCGGGCTGTAACCCTGCCCGGCTATATATTTTTTCGCTGCGTCTGTCAATTCGATGCTGAGCTTTTTCTCCTTGAGGCGCTGGTCAATCAATCCCAGTTGAATGCCGACAATCCGGTGAATATCGTCCAGCGTTAAACCGTGGAACATGATAATATCGTCAATCCTGTTGAGAAATTCCGGTTTGAACGTCGCCCGCAACGCTTCCATCGACCGGTCTTTCCTGTCCTCATCGCTCAGTGACGGATCCTGTACCCACTGACTGCCCACATTGGATGTCATGATGACGACGGTATTTTTAAAATCCACCGTGCGGCCGTGGCCGTCGGTCAGCCGGCCGTCATCGAGTATCTGCAGCAGAATATTGAACACATCCGGATGCGCCTTTTCAATTTCATCAAACAGCAGGACGCTGTATGGCTTGCGCCGGACGGCTTCGGTCAAATAACCGCCTTCATCGTAGCCTACGTAACCGGGCGGAGCGCCGATCAGTCTCGCCACCGCGTGTTTTTCCATATATTCGGACATGTCGATGCGGACCATGGCCTGTTCATTATCAAACATGAATTCCGCCAGTGCGCGCGCCAGTTCGGTTTTACCGACTCCGGTAGGCCCCAGAAAAATAAACGATCCGATGGGGCGGTTCGGATCCTGAAGGCCCGATCTGGCACGGCGCAGAGCGGCCGATACCGCCTGGATGCCATCATCCTGACCGATCACGCGCAGCTTCAGCCGTTCATCCATGTGAATCAGCTTTTGCACGTCGCTTTCCATCATGCGGGCCAGTGGAATACCCGTCCAGTTGGCAACCACCTGCGCCACATCCTCGGCATCCACCTCCTCCTTGAGCATCTGTTTGTTTTTCTGGACATCCTCCAGCTTTTTTTGATCTTCCTGAAGCTGCCGATCCAGCTCCACCAGTTTGCCGTAGCGGATTTCCGCGGCTTTCTCCAGATCACCCTGCCGCTGGGCGTTGATCTCTTCCGTTTTCAATGCTTCCACCTGGCTTTTGGTCTGCTGAATCTTCTTGATAATATCCTTCTCCGAAGACCAGTGCAGCTTCATCTGAGCCATTTGTGATTTGAGTTCGGCCAGTTCCTTCTCGATCTTGTCGCGCCGCTCCGTCGCGGCCCTGTCCGTATCTTTCTTGAGCGACTGCTTTTCAATTTCCAGCTGGATAATTTTCCGGTCAATGACGTCGATTTCCGACGGCAGGGAATCCAACTCGATTCTCAAACGGGAAGCGGCTTCATCGACAAGATCTACCGCTTTATCCGGAAGGAACCGGTCGGTGATATAGCGGTGCGACAGTGTGGCGGCGGCGACAATCGCCGAATCCTTGACGCGCACGCCATGATGCACTTCGTAGCGCTCTTTCAGGCCGCGTAAAATGGCAATCGTATCTTCCACGGTCGGTTCCTTGACCAAGACCGGCTGGAAGCGCCGCTCCAGCGCCGCATCCTTTTCGATGTACTTGCGGTATTCATTGAGTGTTGTCGCGCCCACGCAGCGCAGCTCACCTCTCGCCAGCGCCGGTTTCAACATATTGGAGGCGTCCATGGACCCTTCCGCGGCCCCGGCGCCCACCACGGTATGTATCTCATCAATAAAAAGAATAATTTCCCCTTCGGCGCTGATCACTTCCTTCAAAACCGCCTTCAGGCGTTCTTCAAACTCACCGCGGTATTTCGCTCCAGCTACCAGCGCGCCGATATCCAAACCGATCACGCGCTTGTCTTTCAAGCTTTCCGGCACGTCGCCGTTGACGATACGCTGCGCCAAACCTTCCACAATCGCCGTCTTGCCGACACCCGGTTCGCCAATCAAGACCGGATTATTTTTTGTCCGCCTGGAAAGCACCTGCATCACGCGCCGGATCTCTTCATCACGGCCAATGACCGGATCGAATTGCCCCTTGCGCGCCAGCTCATTGAAATCCCGCGCATAACGTTCGAGAGCCTGATATTTCCCTTCCGGGTTCGGATCCGTCACGCGCTGATTGCCGCGAATCTCCACCAGCACTTTAAAAATATTTTCTTTGGTAATACCCGCCTGGCGCAGAATTTTCCCGGCCTGACCATCCTTTTCTTCGGCGATCACCACCAGGACATGCTCCGCGCTGACGTACTCGTCCTTGAGTTGCGCAGCTTCGGTCATCGCTTTATCGAAAATTTTATTGAGCCTTCCGCCCAGATAAACCTGGCCCACGCCTGCCCCTCCCACGCTCGGCTGCTTTTTCAGATAATGTTCAAGTTCCTGCTCTATTTTTTGCGGCGATGCATTCAGCTTATTGAGAATCGCGCCGGCAATGCCCTCTTCCTGGCGTAAAAAACAAATCAGTAAATGTTCAGGCTCAATGGATTGGTGACCCAAAGCCCCCGCCAGGGATTGGGCATCCTGCAGGGCCTCCTGTACTTTCAACGTGAATTTATCGAATCTCATTTCTCACCTCTTTTGATTATTCCACCGGTTTCTCAATCGTCACAAACAACTTGCCGTTTTTGAAGACACTGACGTTTCCCGAAGATTCGGAAATAGCCATGGCCACTGCTTTGGTCACATTGGTAATGCCCGCCGCCGCAATGTGGCGGCTGCCCAGACCCGCCGGAAAATCCTTGCTCTCCAGCGCGGCGCTCAGATGACGTCCCGCCGTCACCACCACGCCATTGGACTTGATCACAAATGCGCCGTCAATGGCGGAAAATTCCTTGATCGTTTCCTCCAGTTCCGGATTCAAAATATTGCGTTCAGTTTCGGAATAACCGGAAAAAGGATTCATAATCATCTGCCGGGAAAGCTGCAAAACTTTTTCATCGTCCCCAAGCACAAAAATTGTTCCCACTTTCCGGTTTTCACGCCCCTGCGCGGCCAGTTCGCAGGCAATATTCAATGTTGCGTTAAACACCTCCGGCTGGACGGCCTCAACCACATCATTAATGAAATCAGACGTGAGAATTTCAAATTCACGGCCGACATCAATAAAAAAAATACTGTCGGCATACCCGAACTTCGGCACGCCGGAAAGGCAAACAATTTTATCTCCCTTTTTAAATAACCCTGATACAATGCCCTTGGCGATCGCGATTTTAATTTTTCCCACCCGCGTCAGATTTACATCAGGAACATCAAGCTTAATCGCGTAGTTCGCCATTTTCTCCGGCATTTCCATATCCTCCGGCATGACCACGATGAATTGCGCGGCGATCTTGACGTCTTCCGGCAGATCAGCAATTTCATTTAAGACATCCACGCAAATTAACAGGTTACCGGCTTTAACATCACGGGCCAGTTTGACGGCTGATTCAATCATCGTCTTATTAATTGATTTCATTTCAATTCCTTGGATTATTCCGGCTTTTGTTCATACAATAAACATTCGGGACGGGACTGTCAAGAAGCGGAAAATATTTACTTGACCGCAAATCTACTCTCCGATACAAAGCAGGCAAGATAAATTTATTGAGGAGGCCCATACGTTGAAGCTGCCCGTCATCACCGGCACTCTTGATATATATATCAATGAAATCAATCGCTTTCCGCTTCTGACCGCCGAAGAAGAATTCAAGCTGGCCGTCCAACTCAAAAGATACAATGATATGGAAGCAGCGGAAAAACTGATTGTCTCCAATCTTCGTTTTGTCGTCAAGATCGCCCATGAATACCGCAACTACGGCTTCAAGCTGGCCGATTTGATCCAGGAAGGCAACATCGGCCTGATTCACGCCGTCAAGAAATTCGATCCCTACAAAGGCTATCGTCTGATCTCTTATGCCGTCTGGTGGATCCGCGCCTACATTCAGAATTATCTCATCAAGTCCTGGAGTATTGTCAAAATCGGCACCACACAGGCGCAAAGAAAACTCTTTTTCAAATTAAGCCAGGCCAAAAAGCAACTGGAAACGATATCCAGAAAAAACCCGGAGTTTAGCGAAATAGCTGATTCACTGGGGGTTAAAGGTTCCGAAGTAGCAGAGATGGACTTGCGCATGGGCGTACGCGATTTGTCCCTGAACGAATTTATCAATGACGACGGGGACACGTCTCATCTGGATTTCCTGACGCATGACGGCGATGATCAGGAAACATCGCTGATCAAAAATGAGGAACGAAGCCTGGTCAAGCGCGATATCGCCGGCGCCCTGGCCAACCTCAGCGAAAGGGAAAGTTACATTATCAAACACCGTGTGATGGCGGATAACCCGCTGACCCTTCAGGAAATCGGCGATAGATACAACATCACCCGGGAACGCGCCCGCCAGATTGAAAAACAGGCGCTGAAAAAAGTACAACTCGCCCTGCCGTATCTGAAACCGGACAATTAAGCTCCGGCCCCTGAATTCCGCCATGAGCAAAAGTCAGGGATATCATTAATAATCTGTTTTTTTGATCATCCCGGCGTATGCAAAAACTGCGTTAACGTAAGCTTTTTCATGGTTGTAACGATAAACGGCACGACGCATTTTCCTCTCATTGCCGGATTCCCAACCCGCCCGATGAAGGTAATTGGCAATACTGGCAAAGGCGTCCGGATAGTCATACAGATCAATCTTCCCGTCGCCGTTATCATCCACGGCAAAAATAACATACGATGACGGCATGAATTGAGGAATGCCAAAAGCGCCTGCCCAGGATCCTTTTATTTCAAACGGATCCACGCCTTTGTGCTTGCACATTTTTACCAGAACAACAAGCTCCCGATTGGCCATTTGCACACGCTTCGCCCTCTTGCTGAGCATGGACATCGTATATAGGGCGTTGAATACTCTGTATTTTCCAAGATGCTCTTTAAAATCCGTTTCTATCCTGATAATCGCCACAATGTAGCTGGCGGAAACGCCATAGAGGCCTTGGATCTTCTCAAAGAGCGCCTTGTTTTCCGCCAGCACTCTTTTTCCTGAGGCAATGGACTCCGGTTTGAGCAATCCAAACTCCTCATCGAAATAACTCAGTCTTTTCTTTTTCTGTTCGCCGTCTTTCAAGACCGGCTGCGCATAAATATTATGGTATATCTCAATTCGCTGATCGGAAAAAATACTGTCGATCTGATCACGGCTGATTCCCGCCTTCCGAAAAGACGCTTTCAGCGCAGCCTGTCTTTTTTCAATGCTGTCCGTAACACTCTGCCTTCTATTTTTTTCCCGGCCTTTCTTTTTAACTCCAGCCTTTTTCCCCTTTTTCTTTTCGTTTACCTCCTTACGGACAACTTTGTTTTTCCCGGCGTCCTGGGTTTCCGCTTCAGCGATATCTCTGAAATGGCCCGTGAAGATAAAAAACGATACGCACAAGACAATGAATATCGGTAAAATGCTTACTTTTTTCATCACATCCTGTTTCTTTCGCAGATCATCAGACATCAAATTTTAACACGCATTTCTCCGTGCATTTTTCCCGCACGAAAACCGTTTTCACACATCAAGTATTGGTTATAATTTGCCTTTCAGCTCGCTTAGCTTATTGAGCGCATCCAGCGGCGTCATGGAAGAAACATCAATACGGCGCAACTCTTCCATAATAGCATCTTCGCTTTCCATAAACAAACTCAACTGCCGGTTGGACTGCTTCACCGTGTTTGCACCACGGGCAATACGTGGCATGCCGATTACGTCAAACTCCCCTTTTTCCAGATTGCGCAGAATTTCTCTGGCCCGGTTAATCACGTCGGCCGGAACGCCGGCGATACGCGCCACCTCGATGCCATAACTGCGGCTTGTTCCGCCGGCCATGATCTTGCGCAGAAAAATGATTTTTTCTCCCCATTCCTTGACGGCGATATTGTAGTTTTTCGCGCCTTCCCGGGAGGCGGCC
Source organism: uncultured Smithella sp. (assembly GCA_964491435.1). Lineage (GTDB taxonomy): Bacteria > Desulfobacterota > Syntrophia > Syntrophales > Smithellaceae > UBA8904. Next base: position 22,273 of record CAZBGE010000023.1, on the reverse strand, counting down.
AAATCAGTCAACTGATGATAATGCGTGGCAAACAGGGTGCGAATGCCCCGCCCTCCGAAATCGTGGATATATTCGGCCGCCGCCCAGGCAATGCTCAACCCGTCAAAAGTCGAGGTTCCCCGGCCTACTTCATCGAGAATAACCAGACTGCGGGATGTTGCGCCGGTAAGAATCTGCGCCGTCTCCATCATTTCCACCATAAAGGTGCTCTGACCTTTTATCAGGCTGTCCGACGCGCCGATGCGGGTAAATATTTTATCGACCACGCCGATGCGGGCATGGGCCGCCGGCACAAAACCGCCCATCTGCGCCATCAGCGCAATCAAGGCGACCTGGCGGATGTAAGTGGATTTGCCGGCCATATTCGGGCCGGTGATCACCAGCAGGCGGTTGTCCTGCAAATCCAGCAGCGTATCGTTGGGGACGAACCCCTCTTTTTTCAAAGCTGCCTCCACCACCGGATGCCGTCCGTCCCGGATATCGATGACATCTTCTTCATCAATTTCCGGACAGACATAAGAATATTTTTCAGCCACTTCCGCAAGCGAGCAGAGCGCGTCCAACTCGGCAACCCGAAAAGCGTTATATTGAATATCCGGAATATATGGCATCAGCTCGTCGCGCAACTGATGGAAAAGCTGATTTTCGCGTTCCTGGATTTTTTCTTCGGCATGAAGCACCGTCTGTTCAAATTCCTTCAATTCCTGATTGATATAACGCTCCGCGTTGACCAGCGTCTGCTTGCGCACGTAGGACTCGGGCACCAGCGCGGCATTGGCCTTGGTCACTTCAATATAGTAGCCGAAAACATTATTAAAGCCGACCCGCAGCGAGTTGATGCCCGTGGCCTGCTTTTCCTTGGCCTCCAGCCCCGCGATCCATTTTTTGCCGTCGCGGCTGACACAGCGCAGGCGATCCAGCTCCTCGTCGAAACCAGCGGCGATATATCCCCCTTCCTGCGCCCGGGGCGGCGGATCGGGAACAAGGGCGCGGGAAAGCAAATCCACCAGGGCGGACATATCGATGATTTCCTGACGGATCGCCAATAAGGCGGACGCTGTAAAATCAGTCATGAGCGACTGCAACTGCGGTAAAACAGACAGAGATGCCTGAAGCGCGACAAGGTCGCGCGGCGTCGCCACTTGGAGAGCAACTCGCCCGGCCAGTCGCTCCAGATCATAAATGCGCGAAAGCGTTTTGCGAAGACCGGACCGCGCCGTGTGATTGTCTTTGATCTCCGCGACCGCCGCCAGCCGGACGCGAATTTTATCGGCCACCGCCAGCGGGTAGCCTATCCACCAGCGTAACCGCCTGGCCCCCATCGGCGTCAGCGTATCGTTGAGCAGTGAAAAAAGAGAACCGGCGCGGCTGTTATCCTGAATATTTGAAAAAATCTCAAGATTCCTCCGGGCGGTTTCGTTTAAGATTAAATAGTTTTGCGGCGAGTATTCCTTCACCTCGGAAATATGACCGGCGCGCGTCATCTGCGTGGCATTGACATAACGCAAAATGACGGCCGCGGCAATTTTTGCGGCCCGCCGTTCTTTGATTTGCGATTGCTCTAAAACACCGGCCGACAATTCCCGATCCAGAATCTCATCTGCTCCACGGGGTTCAAAACTCGTTTCATCAAGATAATTGACGCGGCACGCGGGCATTTGCGCCTCCAGCATTTTTATCAACACCGGATCGGGAGACATTTTGCCGGCCAGCAATTCCTTGAAATCCAGACCGCTCACGGCAGAAAGCAGCGCGTCGCGGCTGGAAAATTCACCGATTTGAAAATCACCGGTGGAAATATCCAGAAAAGCCAGGCCCAAAACCTCCCCGGCCGCCGTGATGCAAGCCAGATAATTATTTTCGCCGGGCTTCAGGTTTTCTTCATCCAGCGCCAGACCAGGCGTGATCACGCGGATCACATCCCGTTTGACAATGCCCTTGGCGTTTTTGGGGTCTTCCACTTGTTCGCAGATGGCCACCTTGAATCCCTTTTCCACCAGTTTGGCGATGTAGGCAGAAGCGGCGTGATAGGGAAACCCGCACAGCGGAATAGAATCTTCTTTGGTCTTATTTCTCGAGGTCAGGGTAATTTCCAGGATAGGCGCCGCGGTCAGGGCGTCTTCAAAAAACATCTCATAGAAATCGCCCATCCGGTAAAATAAAATACAGTCCGGATATTTTTTCTTGATTTCGGCGTACTGCTTCATTGCGGGAGTGAGGTTGAACGTCGCGTCTAGCGCCATTTCCCGTCATCTCCCTGCTCCAGATCGATAGCATCATTCCGTCTCCCGGGGCGGTGATGATCGCCTCCGGAATTAGATTGATTAATAAAACGGTTGGCGATCCAACTGACGACACTGATGATCAAAGCGCCCAGAAACGCCCAGAAAAATCCGTCAATCTCCAGGCCGGCCACAAAATAATCCACCAGCAGCAGCAGCAACGCATTGAGAACAAACGCAAAAATACCAAGCGTCACAATGGTCAGCGGAAGCGTGAGTATCAAAAGGACGGGACGTAAAAAAGCGTTGAGGATTCCCAGAATCGCCGCGGCAACAATGGCCGTTGTTAAAGAATCCACCCTGATGCCAGGAAGAACGGTTGAGGCCAGTAAAATGGCCACGGTAATCACCAGCCACCGCGTGAGCAGAAAAATCATAAATATCCCTTTGTCTCCGTAACGCTGAAAGCTCAATACTCCGTCCCCTCATCCGCCGCCGTCTTTTGCGATTTCAAAAATACCCAGGTAATACTGAAACCGCCCATCCATGATGTTTTTGTTTTAACCAGCGGACTGTCCTCAAACACCGCGCCATGCAGAAAATCAGCGCTGACGAACGAGTGAAACAGCAATTGACTGTAACTTTTTTTCAAACCAACCGTCATGACCGAACCGCTATAGCCAGCGCCGGGTGCATAAGCGGGACGCGCGCTGGTGGCATACGCAGGCTCGACTTCATAGAAGTAGTCATGATAGCCGCGATCCGCAAACATGGGGCCGGTCGAAATTCCCAGGGACAATCCGGTCCGGGGAATAATATCGCCTTTTTGAAAGACCAGTCTTGGAGCAAACACCCATCCCTCATAACGCACGGAACGGAAATCCGTTGAAAAAACCGCCCGGACCGGCAGCGTCGCGCTCAAACGATATTTGTTTTCCCCGGAGTCCAGAATTTTGATGCGCAGCGCCGGGCCAAACTCGAACGTCGGGTCCAGATCCACCATGCCCTTGCGCGTGTCATTGTCGTCGCTCTTCACGGGCACTGCGCCATAACCGCTGGCGTCCAGTGTCACGCGATCGGTTTTGAAAAGCCGGGCGGTCATTTGTTTGTCTTCCAGCCGGAAAACACCCCCCCGATAGACGGCGTAAGGAAAAGGCAACACATAGGGGCGGCTTTTATCCGACCCGCGGTAATCCGGCATCATCAGAAATCCGCCGCCGATACCCACTTCCCACAACGGCTTCTCCGCGCCGAAAGTTTGCAGTGGCGCCGCCAGAAAAACAAACAGCAATATCAAAAAAACTTTGCGGCGTGACATCATCACCCTGGCTCCTTTTGTCCGGCGCCCAGAATAGAAAAAATCGCCTATTGCTCAAAAGTTGTAAACTGTTCTTTTTTCGCGGCGCACACGGGGCATTCATCCGGCAGCACGCCGTCGGCCACATAGCCGCAAACCTTGCAGACATGATAAACAGTTTCGCGCTCTTCCATAAAATGATTCATCGCCTGCTTGTAAAGCTTGGCATGCGTTTCTTCCACATCACGGCTCTGGCTGAAATGCAGCAGCGCCGCTTTGTCCCCTGCCTGCTCGGCCATTTTGACAAAGCTGTCGTAAGCGATTTCCGCCACGGCTTTTTCCGACTCGAAACTGGCAGCCAGATTCTCTTCCGTCGTTTTGATTTCCTTGAGTACCCGGAGCGCCCTCTTCCCATGAATCTCTTCGGAAAAAGAAATCACCCGAAACAGGCGCGCCATCTGCTTGTATCCTTCGGCATCCGCCTTGTCGGCGTAAACTTTCAGCCGGAGCGCGGCTTTGGCTTCGCCGACGTAGGCCTGCTGCAACGCTTCACGAATTTTTTCGTCCATCTAAATGCCTCCCTGGAATCTTTTCAGGCCGGTTCAAATTCACTTTTATCCGCGCCGCAAACCGGACAGGTCCAGTCCGCCGGCAGTTTTTCAAAAGGCGTGCCCGCCGGAACTCCGCCTTCTTCATCTCCCTTATCCGGATCATATTCATAACCGCATACACCGCAAACATACTTTTTCATTTTCAGCCTCCTCCAAGCTTCGGATTTATTCTAACGGGAAACTCTTTTTTTCAACTCAGCGGCAACCGTTTTGCCCAGTTCAGCGCATTTTTCCAGAACATCTCCTCCCGGAACATGCTTTGTAGAAACCGCCTCCGCCGCGATCTCCACCTTCATCTCTTTCAAAATCGCCTCCAGATCCCTGACGGATTCACCGCTCCAGCCGAAGGAGCCGAAAGCTGCGCCGATTAAATTGGCTGGTTTCAAGCCTTTCAGATACGTCATGACATCCGCCATCTGCGGCAGGATGTTGTTGTTGAGCGTGGGGGAACCAACAACCAGCGCGCCCGCTTCCAGAACTTCATAAACCACCTCACTGCGGTGCACGTCATTCATGGACAAGAGTTTAACGCAAACTCCCTCCCGCGCCATCGATTCGGCAATGGCCTTGGCCATCATTTCCGTAGAATGCCACATGGTCGCGTAAACCACCACGGCTTTATTGCCAGGTTTCTGCGCAGCCCACCTCTTGTACAGATCGATCATGAAGCCCAAATCTTTCCGCCACACCGGACCGTGATCCGGCGCAAATATTTTAATCGCCCAGCCCGTCGCCGTCACTTTCTCCAGCGCCTTGAGCACGACCGGCGAGTAAGGCAAGACGATATTCGCGTAATACGTGGCCGCTTCGTATTCCAGCATGTCCGCCGGCAGTTCATCCGCGAAGCGCTCGAAAGTCGCCAGGTGCATGCCGAACGCATCCTGCGAAAACAGCAGGCCGTCTTTTTCCAGATACGTAAACATCGAATCCGGCCAGTGAATCATCCTGGTTTCCATGAACTTCAGATCCATATTGCCCAGACTGAGCGTTTCGCCGTCTTTCACGGCCGCAATTTCCACGTTGGCATGAAAGATATCCCGGATGGTCTTGACGCCTACGGCAGAGGCAAAAACCTTTTCCGGACGGACGCGCCCGATCACGTCGATCAGGCAACCGGAATGATCCTGCTCTGAGTGATTGGATATAATGTAATCGATCTTTGACGGATCGACCACGGACGCGACCCGCGCCAGCATTTCTTCCATAAACGGTCCCTTGACCGTGTCAATCAGCGTAATTTTATCCGCCATCACCAGATAGGCATTGTAGGTGCTGCCGTGCGGCGTGGTATAACCGTGAAAATCGCGGATCGACCAATCAATGGCGCCCACCCAGTAAACATGATCGCTCACTTTAATCGCGGAATAAATATGGGTCATGGAGTTTCACCTCGGGTAAAGATTTTGAGGCATTAATATAAGCTTCAATGGCAAGTCGTCAACAATTATTTAATCATGGCCACGCCCGCGTCAAAAGCCTTTAAATTAACAGCGCATTTGTCGGACGTCAGGGTTTTGCGGATTTCTTTTTCAAACATGCGGCGGTCAAAAGGCAGAAGCCCGGTTTGAGCCAGCGCGCCGATCATGACGATATTGCTTAATACGGGATTCCCCAGTTGCAAACCGGCGGATGTCGCGTCGAACATCCAGAATTTGGCGGACAACTGGGCAAAGGACGCTTGAATAGCCTCATCTGATGGATACTTAAGTTCGCCTGTGATAACGCCGATCGGATAGACGGGACGGGAATTGGACAAAACACAAACCTGCGGATTGCCGTAAACCGTCAGGACGCGGAGCGCCTCCAGCGGTTCCAGCGCCACAATGATATCCGCCCCATGGCGCGGAATCTGCGGACTTTTCACCGCATCGGGCGTAATGCGCAGATGGCTCATCACCGATCCGCCGCGCTGCGACATGCCGAACGTCTCGCCGATGGTTACGACATAGCCAGCGTCCACCAGCATTCCGGCCAGCGTCCGGGAGGCCATAACGTTCCCCTGCCCTCCCACGCCGGTGAGAATCAGGTTCTTCGTGACTTTTTGCGCTTTTGTTTTCATGTTCGACTGCAATATCCTTTAGCCATGGCTTTCAATGCATCACTGTCTGTGTCTTCAACTCCGGCGCACCTGAAGGCGCGCGCTACATTTTCACAATCGCCTGCTGCGGACAGATCGACGCGCACACGCCGCAGCCCGCGCAGATCACTTCATCTACGGCCGCCTTCTTTTTGTTCCTGTCCCAGGTCAGCGCCGGACAGCGGAAAATCCGCGTGCACAGGCGGTTGCAGCCGCAGGCATCGCCCAGGCATTTTTCTTCATTCACCTTCACGTCAAAGATTTTCTTTCCCTTTTTTCCGGGACTCAAAGCGCAGGCCTGGCGGAGAATCAGCACTTTAACCGATCCCTTTTCCGCCAGAAACGACGTCAGGATTTTACCGGTGGCCGCCAGATCAAACGGATCGCTCATGGCCACTTTCGCCCCAATCGCTTCGCAGATGGCGGCAATTTCCACGGCGGGAACGATATCCCGCTGCGCGCTGACCTCCAGCCCCGGATGCGGCTGGAATCCGGTCATGGCCGTTCCCTGATTATCCAGGACAATAAACGTAATGTCCGCCCGGTTGTGCTGCGCGTTGATCAGCGCCGGGATAACCGCGTGATAAAATGTGGAATCCCCGCACACTGTTAAAATCGGCTTGTCCAGACCAAACTGCGCAAGCTTGGCAAAACCGCTGGCCAGCCCCGTGCCGGAACCCATAGAATGCAGCGTGGGCACCGTGTGATAGCCGGCCGCAGGCGAGAGCGCCGCCATCGAATAGCAGCCGATATCGCCGCAGACAAACCCCTGGCGGCCATCCAGCGCGATGGCGTTGTGAATATTCCAGAAAGACGCGCGGTGCGGACAGCCGGCGCAAAACGTTTGCTCGCGTGGCGGAATCATCGCCGCCGCTTTTTTGACTTCCGCGGCATACGCATCAGGAAGCGCCTTTCGACCGGCCTTCAATATTTTACCGATGGCCCCCGCCACGATATCCGGATTGAGTTCGCCCGCCGCAGGCAGCGTCCCGTCATATTTGCCGAAAAACGCCTTCATGCCGATGCGCTTTGCCATTCCCGAAGCCAGAACTTTTACATTCTCTTCCAGAAACGGCATGACTTCTTCGACAATCAGAATCCTGTCTGTCCGGCGCAAATTTTTCGCAAGCAGTCCCGGCGGCAACGGCCAGGTTGTTCCCAGTTTGAGAATCCCCGCGCGTTTCCGCAGACCCAGCATTTCTACCGCCTCCTCCGCATAAAAAAAACAGGCGCTGCTGGTGATAATCAGCAGTTCGGGATTTGCCGGTCCGGCATACCGGTTAAAAGGGCTCTTCTCGAAGAGTGATCGGACATGATTGAGCTTCTGCTGATGGAGCAGATGCTTGGCCACCACGGGCGTGCTGATCATCGGCCCGGTTTGCGAATCCATCACCGGCCCGTCGTACGTAAAGACCGCCCGCCGGGATTTTGCCGGCAGCTTCCCGCAAAGCACGTTGCCGCTGGCGTGCGACATGCGCGTCACAGACCGCAGCATCACGACATTGCCAATGGCTTCGGACAGCTCAAACGCCCACTTGGTCAGGTCTTTGGCTTCCTGAAAATCGGACGGCTCCAGAAGCGGCATCTCCAGCATGCTCGCGAAATAGCGTGATTCTCCTTCATTGACGCTGGACAGAGCCCCGGGATCTTCGCAGGACACCAGCACCAGCCCGCCACGCGCGCCGGACGCCGTCAGATGCAGCAGGAAATCCGAAGCCACGTTGACGCCGTTTTGCTTCATGACCGCCATCGCACGCAAACCGGCAAAGGATGCGGCGGCAGCTACTTCGAGCGCCACTTTTTCATTGACCGACCATTCCACGTAAAGGTTTCTTTCGCGGGCGACGGGCGCCAGCGACTCGATCACCTCGGACGACGGAGTTCCCGGATACCCGGAGGCAACTGCCAGGCCCGCTTCCAGCGCGCCCCGGGCAATGGCTTCATTGCCCAGAAACAAAACTTTTTTATTGGCCGGAGACAACAGTTTCGTCATGAAATCAACATTACCTCAGATATTTCCGTATGACCGGATCATTGCCGTTCAGGTACAACAGATTCTTCGCCGAACGGCTTTTCTTCAGAATATTTTTCAACGCGTTGCTTTTTTTCACCGCCGCCGCGTTTTTCAGATCCTTCAGGGCCTGCGCCGGCGCTTCGCGGATTTCCAGCGCGCCTTTGGCCAGCGCCAGCTCCACCAGCTTCTTTCCCCGATCAGAGCGCACAATTATCTGGTTCCAACACCGCATTTCCTCACAGTCTCCTCCGAAGCGCGCCGCGCCCACGGAAAGATCGGCAAATTCCGCCGTGCTGTCGATGCAATACCGGCAGGCCGTCCGCACGCAGGCATCCACTTCCGCCATCGGCACACAGACCGCATCCGCAGCGCTTTTGAGCTCCAGAACATTTTTTCCGGCGGGAATATCCATGCCGTCAAGCAATTCAAGAGCCAGTCCGTATTTTTTAAGAAGATCTGCAAATCTTTCCATGGAGAGAGTCCAGCCGCAGAAAAGGCCGATGACCAGCCCAAGCGACCCGGCTTTCGCATAGCCTGCAATTTTCGCCGTTCTCATTTTGGCCAGAGCCAGCGCCTGGCAGGGCGTCGCCACAACACCCAGTTTACGGACGCTATCGTCCGGCGACCGGTTAAAAGCAGCCACTGCCGGAGATACGGTAAACCTGCTTTTCGCGTAGTTGCGCAACTGATTTTTGTCATCAATGACCCTGCCCTCCTGCTCCCGTTCGCTGTTCCAGGAAGAAACAACGGCGGCATGTATCATCCCTTCGGACATGGCCAGCTCCAGAAGCGCCGTCACCGTGCCTCCATGCTGGGCTTTTGCGCGCAGTTCCGGGGCGGCGGCGCGTGACAAATAATAACCCTGCACCGCGCCGATTTCCGGTGTGAGATCGGCAGCATGAAAAAGAATTTCCCGGATTTGCTGGTAGTCGGCGGGCGTCCGGGGACAAAAAGCATAGCACTTGCCGTCGGGCAGATCACAGTCAAATAACTGCACCGTCCGGTCGGCAAAATTAACCTGATAGGGACACAATCCCACGCAGGCCCCGCAGCCCGTGCAAAGTTCCTGTTCCAACACATTTTTCTTCAGTTTTGCCTGACTGCCTGATACCTTCTTCATCGGACATCCCAAATTTGTGATGGGCGCTTATATCGCATCCCGGATTTTGAGGCAAGATTTTAATCCTGATTGTCCTCGCTTGCGGACACCTGTTTGACAGGGGGTTGCATTAGTGGTATTTTCCGCCATCCATAAATAAACGCTCCCCGCAGGTTGTAAGAAACATGAAAAAAAAGACAACTCTTTCCGAATTGAAGGAACAGGAAAAAATGGCGCGCCGCTCGATCATCATGGATGCGGCGGAAAAGGAATTCACATCAAAACCCTTTGCCAGAGTCACCATGCGCGATATTGCCAGACGCGCCGGCGTCTCGCCTGCCCTGATCTACCGCCATTTTCCGGATCAGCAGTCCCTATTTGCCGAGGCATTTACAAGACCCCTCAACCAGGTCTTTGAAAAAATCTTCGCCACCATCGATAAATCCGAAGACGGCGCCATTGAACAGGTGATTGCCGATTTTATCGAGTATTTTACAATCAATGATCAGTATTTTCAGATGATGATGAATTTCTTTCTGGGCGGTTCCGTTGACCGGACTCTTTTTGAAAAGCTTACAAAAATTGAAAGAGTCATCATCGGCCACTTCGATCTGATGTTTATGAAAATGAAAGTCGAAGGAAACCCGAGGCTTCATTCCCATACCCTTTTTGCCGCGCTTACCGGCATTGTTGCCACCTTCCGCAACCATCCGGATAAAAATCCGGAGCAGGTTCTTCGCTACAGGCAGACGATAGCACGTAACATCGCAAATCTTTTCAGGAATCAATAATTTTGCCGATGATCACCGGAATCTTAAAAATCTCTTGACATGTTAACAGCGTTCCGTTATGTAAACATCGTTTACAAATAAAGGAGGAAACAACTTATGAATACAAAATCCAATACAGATGCCATGGACAAATTCTTTAATCCTTCGTCGGTTGTTGTTGTCGGAGCATCCAACAGCGCCTTCAATCTGGGCGCCACAATCTGTACGGTCATCAAGGAATACCTTCAGTTTCCGGGCGCCGTTTATGTGGTGAATTCCAAGGGAGAAGCGGTAAAAGATTGCCCTGGTTTTTCGTCGATTCCGGACCTGCCCGAAGTACCGGACATGGCGGTTGTTATCGTTTCGGCGCGCCACGTTCCCGGCATCATCCGGGACTGCGCAAAGAAAGGCATCAAACGGGTTGTCATTGAAAGCGCCGGTTTTTCTGAAGGCGGCGAAGGCGGCGCGGCCATGCAGCGTGAAATCGACGAGGTTGTCAGCACATCCGGCATTCGCGTCATGGGCCCCAACTGCCTGGGAACCCTGAGCACGCGCGACAAATTCTGCTGCTTTTACGGAATCAACCCCAGCCTGGTGGAAATGGGCCGGATATTTGAAGAGCCGGGCAATGTTTCCTACGTCATCCAGAGCGGCGGCGTGGTTGTGCTGGTGATGGAATCCCTTTATTACGACCTTGCCGGCATCAACAAAGTGGTCAGCATCGGGAACAAGTGCGATGTGGACGAGGCGGACCTCATCAACTATTTTCAAAACGATGAAACGGAAATTATCGGGATGTACCTGGAAAACATTGCCGACGGCCGGAAGCTGATGGAAGCGGCCAGAAATTCCCGGAAGCCCGTTTTAATGTATAAAGTGGGGCGCACCACGGAAGGCGCGCTGGCCGCCATGTCCCACACGGCGGGCATGGCCAGCAACGATCAGATTTTCGACTGCGCGTGCCGGCAGTCGGGAATTATCCGCCTCAAATCCATCGATGAGCTTCACTCTCTGCCCAAAATGTTCACGGAAATGCCGCAGCTGAAAGGAAAACGGATTGCCGCGTTTACCAACTCCGGCGCCTTCGGCAGCATTGCCGTGGATCTGCTGGTAGACGCGGGTTTGCAGATGGCGCGCCTGTCCGGTCAGACCCAGGAAAAGCTGAAAAAAGCGGGACAGGTTTTCAACATCAAGAATCCCGTCGACATCGGCCCCGCTCCGCCTCAGACCTATCTCGATATTTTTGAAATCCTGCTTTCCGCCGACGAGGTGGACGGCCTGCTGCCGCTTCTGAGCGTCTGGCAAACCTTTGTCATTGACGTTCTTCAGGAACTGCTGAAGATGTGCCGACATTACGAAAAGCCCGCGGCCATCTACACGCCGAACGCGATGGCCAAGTCCATTGCCATCCGGGCCAAGCACCGGATTCCCCTTTTTGAAACAACGGAGCAGGCGGTGCGCGCCCTGTCCGTTTCCCACGAGTATTACCGATCTCTTATTAAAAGAAATTTCATGGATGATATCGCGCCGGATCAACGAAATATTGTCAAAAGAGCTGCGTGCGCCGGAATGGAGGTTTAATCATGACAACATTGAAGAAAACGAAAGAAGTGCGGAAACTTTTATCAAATGCTTTTCAGAACGGACAGCGGGCGCTTTCCGAATATGACTCCAAGCGGGTGATTGCCTCCGCTCAGATTCCCGTGACACGTGAACTGCTGGTCCACTCCCGTCAGGAAGCGATGGATCAGGCCGCACGGATGGGGTATCCCGTCGTCCTGAAAGGATCGTCCCACATGCTGACGCATAAAACCGAGACGGGCATGGTTCGCGTGAATCTCAAGAACGTCGAAGAGGTCGGCCGGGCCTATGATGAACTCACGGCAAAAGATATCAAGCTGGACGGCATCCTGATTCAGGAAATGGTGAAAGGCAACCGCGAATTTGTGATCGGTCTGACCCGCGATCCCCAGTTCGGCCCATGCGTCATGTTCGGCATCGGCGGCATCTTCACCGAGGCGCTCAAAGACGTCAGTTTCCGCGTTGCGCCGCTGACTGAAGACGACGCCCGAGAAATGCTCCACGAAATCAGAGCGTCAAAACTTCTGGAGACTTTCCGCGGGGAAAGCGCCGTCGACCAGGATGTCCTGGTCAGCGCCCTAGTGGGAATCGGCAATCTGGGAATGGCTTACGACGATATCGCCGAGATCGACATCAACCCGCTGATCGTCAAGGAAGGCAAACCGGTGGCCGTTGACGCCCTGGTTATCCTGTCCAATCAAGGGTATAAAAGAAATCCGCCGGAATTAGCCCGTTTCATGCCATGAATCACCGGCAGGCGGAATGTTTTTCTTTCTGAAACACAAAGCGGCTGTAAGAAGCGATGAACTTCTTACAGCCGCCGTCCAGCGCGGACTCGAACAAGTCGATAACAAATTATAATTATTACGGTTAATTATCGTGTTATTTCTGCATACCCCCATTTATACCCCCAAATATCGTAATCTGGACATCTTACAAGAGCAGAGTCACCTTGCAAAGCAGATTTGTTTTTCGGCTCCATCCCTGCCCCTTATGGATTCTTATTTAACGCCAATTCCAGAAGAAAATAATTTCTTGCAAACCGCTTCCGCAATTTCATCGGCATTCGTTGGAACCGGACTTTGAGTTGTTTCCAGATTCCGGATAATTTCTCCCTGTCGCTGGCACGTTACCACGCCATAACTGATGAAGGTCGTCAAAACTTTCTCATGTCCCAAATTCTGACTCCACGCTTTGAACTGCTCAGGCGTCTTGCAGACCTCTTCACCTAATTGGACAAGGGTATTCCTGAAACTGTGTGGATTAAAATATGGCAGCCCGGCATTTTCAAAGGCTTCGTGAAATATTTTCCGGATGGGGGTAGCATTACTCCAATGATTTCGAGATAGCCCGGTTGCTTTAAATTGACGATTCTCGTCTAATTCAACACAGGTGGAAGGAAACAACGGATCTTCATGGCCTCACAGTTTTTTATCCCGAAGGTAAGACACCCACTCGGCCACAATAGAGTGAAGTTCCTCACCAACAGGAAAAAAGGTTCCTCCGGTTAATGCATACTTTGATTCATGAATGGCCATAATTTTCAGTTTGAAGAATTCCATGTCACGGAATCCGTAGGCCATGCGTTTCATGGTTTTAATCTTATTGTTTGTACCTTCTAAAGGTCCTGAAGAGATTCGGTAATCGTAATAAGCCAGGATTCCAGATCGAAAGGCAGCAAGCGTTTTGGCAAATTTCTTCAGCATTTTAATTCCGGAGGCTTCCGCTCTTTTGAGCCAATCGGTTAATACACGGTCTGCTTTGGGTTTGTTCTTTTGGAACCAGATTTGCCGGAGATCCTCTTTCAGGTAATAGGCACAGGAGAGCGGTTGGTTCAATTGAAGGGCCTCTTTCAGACGATCTTTCTCTTTCTTTGCGGAATCAAGATTTTCCGGATTTTTCAGCAGAAGCCACCGGGTGCCTTTCAAGACCTTCTTCTGAAGGACATCCTTGGCTTCATGATAAAGGTCCCGTCGTAAGTTGGAAAGCTGATCATTGAAGAGCTTGATGACATGAAAATGATCAAACACAATAGCCGCCTTCGGAAGATTCGCCGAAACAGCACTCGTATAAGCCGGAGACATGTCCATCGCGACGGCTTTGATATCAGCCTTGGCCCGTTTCAATCTTTTCCAGAAGGGAGCCAGTGCGTCAGCACCCTTGCCATTGCCGACAAACACAATGGCGCCGCTTTGCATATCCATGACAACGGTCAAATACTGGTGCCCCTTGCGAACAGCAATTTCATCAATGGCAATCGTCTGCAAGTGCTTCAAGCAAGGCTTGGCAAACCGTCTCGTCAGATCACGCTTTTGAATGTCTTTGATGACATCCCAGGATACCGACAGGTGTCTGGCAACATCTTGAATCGTCATGTGTTTCGACAACTCCAAAGCATATCGTTCAAACGCATGGGTGTAAGAAAACCGCGGATCGGCAAAACCAAGCGGAACTTGACGAATGCTGTCGCAGTCCAAACAGCCAACCCGCTGAACTTCCAGCTCCAGAAAGACAATTTTAAATCCAAGACGCATGGCCTTGAACCGTCTCTTCGTTGTTCCCCGCAAAACAACCTTTCGACTCTTGCAGACCGGACAATGCAGCTTCTCACGCTTGTGAGAAATGGTGAATATGATCGCATTCCCTTGATACTGCGTCTTAACATAATTGTAGCCTACAATGCTGAATCCGTGATACAAAATACTCGTGGACATGCTTCCCCCTCCATAATTGGAAATCTTGGTCGATTCCCTTTTGGGGGTTCATGTCCATTTTTTCAACTATCAAAGTACGCATTAACCGGATGAACCTGATTTTCCTTTCTGCTGCTTAAATCATCCCCGTAGTTTGAGGGGTTTTTATGCCACCACTGGTTTCTTTCTATAAACATTCAAACCAATTTTTACGTCATCCTTCTCGGGTATCGAAATATTCCCTTCCGTTGAAGCAATGATAATGTTTTTTCCCGATGCCGACAGCCCGAATTCCTTGGTCACATCAACCTTGATCGTCAGGATATCGCCTTCCAGTTTCATTTCCACGTTTTTCATCTGTTGCCCTCCTTTTTCGTTGTGTTTTGTCCAACAAACTTATTGCTAATTCCCACAAATTTGTTTAATCTATCTGTAAATCAATACACGACGTAAACACGAGAAAAGAGACACTTCCCCTTATTAAAACCAATCCCTATCTCCAGGATTCCAAGGAACGTGAATCCCGGTTAACCCGCTCTGTGCTATCCTCCTCGGCCATCGAAGGCGTCCACATTGCTGCATGCCGGGCTTTGGGTATTAAGGGAAAAGCCAAGAAAGCTAAGGTCGTGCGCTCCATCTCAAAGTCTTCGTCTTAATAGATGACACAACATCTAAAATCAGTTCATCTTTCGCCACGGTTCTTTCCTTTCCCGGCTGAGGCTTCAATCTGCCTGATCGCTTTGTCGAAATCGCTGATAAACAGCCGGTCCTGAATAATGCGGTATTTTTCAAATTCACTTTCGGCATGGGCTTTGGCGATCTCCGCCGACACTTTCCCGGCATCCTGCAAAATTTCGCGGTCGGTGGCTTCGATGAAGCGATTCAAACGGGTTTCCCAATCTTGCATCGTCATGGGTATCTTGCGCAGTGCCATGTCTTCCGCAACGTCCAGATAAGCCGACACCAGTCTTTCCAGTTGCGCCATTTCGTGTGCGGTCAGATAGTTCTTGGCCACAATGACATCGAATTTCTGGATTTTTCCTCGCGGTGCGTCTTTCCAGGTAGTCAGTCCCATGCCCTCTTTTTCGGCATCTGCACGCGAATAGATGACCTCGGCGGCTGTCTGTCCGTGGATGGCCCAGTGCAATTTATTTTGCACGGTAGCAAAAAAACGTTTGGTTGCCTGGGCGGTCACATCATAGTCAATGGCCGTTGCGTAAATGTCCGTAATCTTCTGATAGAACATACGTTCGGAGAGACGAATCTCCCGAATGCGCTGTAACTGTTCTTCAAAATACTGATCACTCAGGATAGATCCCCCGCTTTTCAAGCGTTCGTCATCCATGGCGAAGCCCTTGATGGTGAATTCTTCAACGATGCCGGTAGCCCACTTGCGAAATTGCACGGCTCGTTCGGAATTGACCTTATAGCCTACCGCTATAATGGTCGCCAAATTGTAGTGTTTGGTGTCGTAAATTTTGCCGTCGGCGGCAGTTATTCGAAAATTTCGAATAACTGATTCCTCCTGCAACTCACTATCGGTAAACACCTTTTTCAGGTGATAGTTGACGGTGTGGGTTTCGACATCGTAAAGAACACCCATCATTTTTTGGGTCAGCCAAATATTTTCATCGGCATAGACCGCTTCCACGCCACCCTTGCCGCCTGCCGCGACAAAGGTAAGATATTCCGCCGCCGACGAGCGGACCATGGAAATCTCTTTTTTCACGGGAAGGTTCGGATTACTTCTTCTTTTCATCCTTCCGCCTCCTACATGCGCTTTTGAAATTCTTCCATTAGACACACCTTCAGCTTATCGCCTTCCAGTTTCATTTCCACGTTTTTCATCTGTTGACCTCCTTGTTGTTTCAATCATCGTTCACATCTGCCCGAAATTGGCCGGGATGTCCACGAGGCCTCGCATTAATTACGCATTAATTGTACCTGTCCCATTTTTTTCATGGAACCTGCCGGCCAGAGCTGCTGGTCAATTTCAAGTATTCTGCATTCCGTTTGATCTTCAAATGTGTAATAGGCCGCAGCAACCGAAGAGTTGGTTGTTCCCAAATCAATACCATAGCAATTGTTTTCCGCTAAAGTCTTTCTTTCTTGAACAGCAGCAAATAGTTTAATGTCTTTCACGAAATAACCCCGCAATTATCATAACGGTTTGTTGATATTTTAATTTCTATCGCAGTTATACCCATTTCTTATATTCACCACAGTTGTCTGAATCGTTATAATATAAGAGGAAATTCTACGCTTTCCTGCTCACGCCGACGGCCCGAATTCCTTGGTCACGTCCACTTTGATCGTCAGAATATCGCCATCCAGTTTCATTTCTACGTTTTTCGTCTGTTGCCCTCCTTGATAATTTCCTGCTCATCAACCCTGAATATGGATTTTGAATGGTCAAGATTAATGATGCGACCCGGTTATGCATTTCGTTAATTGCGCCTGTCTTGCTATTCATGCCTGGTTTGGTCAGCGTGTTCGATCGGGCCGCTCTTCGACGATTTTTCCATCTTGCACAACGACAACACCGCTGCCCGACTGCCCGGCTCTTTGTCTTGCCTTTTGAGCGGCTCGCTTCAAGGCAACTTCGGCATTAATCAAGTCGGGATCGCGTTCCTTTTGTTTTTCGGGAACATTTATTTTCCTTGCGCTCATGGGTTTTCTCCTTCTTCAATGAGGATGGGCGTTGTGAAAGAATTATCATACAGAGCCCATTCATCGACAATCGGTTTGTATATTTCTTCAAAATTGCGAAGTCCCGAAGCAAATCTCCGGCGGATCGTTGCTTCGGGCACATTATGACCTCCTGTTTTCACTCGCTGCGCTACGCGGGCACAGGCCAGCTCGGGCGTTGCCAAGCGCAGGAAAAAGAGCTTTACGGTGAAACCGGCCATGCGCCAGGCGGGAATATTCCGGGCGTAAAGCCGACCGCTGAGCGTTGTTTCAAACGCAAAACTCTCATGCCTGCGAATATGTTCATAAATTTCTGCAAGCATCAGCCGCCCGGCTTTAATGGCAGCCCGATCCGGATCAAAGGGAGCAAGGCCCGCGGCAATCAAGTCCGCATTGACAAAAATGGGGCAACCCGCTTCGTTTGGCAAAAACTCCTCGGCAAACGTGGTTTTGCCTGCGCCGTTCGGTCCCGCAATGATGAGAATTCTTGATTTTCCGCTTTGCTTCATTTCAGCGCCTCTTGTAGCAAATTATTTTTTTCTTAATTGTTACTGTCCCATTTTTTTTCTCTCTAAATGAGTATCACGCACCAGCCAGCATCTTGGGCAACGCAAGCGGGTCTCTGCATACCATAAAATCCCATTTTCCAAGTCGGCCCCAATTGTTTACCGCAGACAACCAGCGTCGTGCCGCCTGATATTTGGCGTGTTCGATATCCAATTCCGCACCTTTCATCTCCAGGAGAATTGAACAGCCATTTTTCATTTTTATCAGGTAATCCGGTTCATAGTGATGCTGTGCACCCTCATACTCATAAGGAATCAGGATAAAAGGCCGTTCGTTGCGCACATAGCAAGAAACATGATCTCTCTGCTGTTCCAGATAAAAAGCGGCGCTCTGTTCCCATGTGCTGTCCAGAACGACGGCGTTTGTATGGGAACGATCCGTTCCGTGGATATTGCGCTTTGTTGTAAAATCAATGTCGCTGGTTGTGCCGATCGGCTTATAACGATTGAGGATGGGCAGAAGAGGCAATTCACCTTGCGTCTCATCGGGCTGGATCGCATCGAGCAGCCTTTCCTTGATGCGCCTTACGTACTTGTCCAGACCGATTTCACATTCGTGCTGATGACGAAAATCGACTTTTTCTTTCACAAATCGCCGCACAATTCTGAGCACCTGCGGAAAGAGAAGATGGCGGGCCTGTCCTCTCGTCCATGCCGTACCACTAACGGGCGCTTGCGCACCTTCACCCACAAGGGTTGCCACGATCTGCCTGGCGATCTCAAATTCTATCTGCTGCACATGGTACTGTTTGTAATATTCCTGCCTGTTATGTTCAATAAACTCGCCCAAGCCGCTCCCGCTTGTCGCGCCTTCCATGTAGCCGGGAATAATCCGCAGAAAGGTTGCCGTTGGTGTATTTTCCGGTTCGACGACAAGGCGCTCCGTCCGGCTGAAATCAGCCTTGATCGAAGGTTTTTTCAGGGCATAGACATAGCCTTCGACATTGGGGAACTTGATTTCATACTGCAGACGTTCCGGCACGGCATAGATACGATTGACGGGCTTCTCGGTCGGTGTTCGGGATGTTTTGCCTTTGTAAGGGATGACGGAAAAGGGGATGCCGTAAACATCGACATATTCTTCGGGCAGCAGTTCCGTTTCGGGGTCGGGCGTATAATTCATCCTGCGCAGCCCCCGGCCGACTACCTGCTCGCAGAGCAACTGGCTTTTGAATGCGCGGACACCCAATATGTGAGTGACGTTATTGGCATCCCACCCTTCAGTCAGCATGGAGACGGACACGACACAGTGCAGGTATTGGCCGGGCTTACCGATTTTGCCTACTGTGTTGACCAGTTCTCTTAATTTTTTTGCCGCTTCATCCTTTGTTGCATCCGGGTCTTCACTTTCGACCTTTTCCAGCCGCTTACTGTCAATCCGTAATGTGACCTGCCTGCCCTTTTCATTCTGAAAAAGTTCCGGAAACGCTGTTTTGCTTGTGCCGTAACTCACCTGCGTCTTGGCTTTGGCTTTCTTTTTTCGTGTTTTGCCGTTTTCTTCATCGTCGTCATTTTCATCTTCCTGCAATGAATCCGCAATCACTTCCACATCGGTCTGGCCGGAAATGTTTTCATAAAAGACCTGCGCAATGTCCGTATTGTCACAGACCACGATCATCACCGGCGGCGGCCGGAAAGCCGCATCGTTGGCCGTGGTAAAAGATTCATAGGTTTTCTTGTATTCGCCGGCCAACTGGACGAGCGCGTCCTCGGCTTTTTCCCACACCACTTCCGGCTTGGGCCGTTTATTGGACATCCGCTGTCCCGCGGGCAAATTTTCGGTGATGTTTTTCCAAAGCTTAAAATACTTGGGATCAGGCCGGCCGGTGGTATCGCTCACCGGGAGGCGAGGAATTTTCGTGATGCCGCTTTCAATGGCGTCCACCAGGCCAAAATCGCTGACGATCCAGGGAAAGGGTTCGCCTTCCGGATAGCCACTGCCCTGGATGTAAAAAGGCGTAGCCGAAAGATCAACTGTAAAGTGAATGCCGCACGACTTGTTGATCTTGTCTAGTCCCTGCACCCAGATGGTCGCTTCCTCGCGTTCTTTGCGCGTTTCCGCATCCGCGCTTTTGGCCTCGCGTTCTGAAATGGGCGCAGGCCGGTATGCGTGATGCCCCTCGTCATTGAATACCATAATCGGACCGCGTTCAAAAAGCTCGTTGAGGCGCTTGCGGGCAAAGGCTTCGTCCGTTTCCTCACCCTTGCGCACAACCCCGTAGCTTTTGCCGCCTTCGTGATGTTCAGATTCCGGCGCAAAGAAATGCCAGTTGGTGACCAGCACCTTGCCGGTGCGCAGCAAATCGCCGTATTGCGGCGGCACAAGGTCAAACTCCCGGTAGTAATCATTCTTGCTGGTATCGGTGCGCAAAACCTGGAGCCGCTCCAGAATCGTCAGATTGGGACAGCAAACCAGCGCCGCATGAGGAAACCGCTCGTCGCTCGGCACACGCGCCCTGTTGCAGAACGCCCAGGTGATGAGCATGGCCATAACCAGCGTCTTGCCTGCGCCGGTCGCCATCTTACAGCACATCCTCATCAGCGGGTCATAGGTGGTATCCGTCGGATGGTCATAGAGTTCCTGAAAATCGACGTCTGTAAAGGCGGGTATCCAGCGCGGTTTGCCCCGCGAGCCGTCTTTGCGCAGTCCGCGAATTTCGTTGAGAAAGATAATCGTTTCCACTGCCTCCATCTGGCAAAAGAAAAAGCGCCGCGCCCGATCCTTGCGCATCCAGTGACGCAATAGATCTTTCGTGACATTTGTTGCCCCTTCCCATTTGGCGTCCCGCCAGCGATCCACATCATTTCTGAGCTTATTGACCAGAATCAGGTCGCGCCGGTCCTCTTCTAGGCCCAGCGTCAACTGGCCGCGTCGTGTGTCGGCGTCAGGCAGTTTATACCAGTAAGATGCAGGTCTTCTTCCCGGCTGCTTGGCGGCTGCGCCCGTGGTGCGGTCATATTCCCAGTATTGGGTGGGCTTGTAGTAAGGCTTGCAGATGACGGGGCTTTCTACGGGCTGGATGAGTACCGGATCAGGCATGGTAATCCTCCAGCGAATGGATGCGCATGACCTCATTGCCCCTGGTGTCGATCACTTTGACGGCAATCCGTTTGTGTTCGCCCGCCGGGAAAGGCATGGAAACCGTACCGGCCAGTCTGGCAAACACTTCCTCGTCCAGCGCGTTATTCAGTGCGCGAGCCAGTTTGTCCCAGGCGCTTCTGTCAGGGAAAAATGCTTGTGTCACGCAAAAACAGCGGCTGTCGTAATCCGTATCCAGAAACCATGCCGCCACCTTTGCGGCACCCGTGGAACGGACGGTGTTGCTGACCGGATCGTATATATCGACGCCTGCCATTTCGACAGTAAACAATCCATCCTCAGCCTGTTTTATTTTTGTCCGCGGCGTGCCGGATACGGTGAAAAGCTGGCTCGACACGGTGGTTTTGAGCAGGTCTCCCATGTTCACATCCGGCCGAATCTGCGCCATATGCAACCGCACATGAGGATCGGCCACTTCCTGAATGACGGCCTGCGCAGCGCCGTCAAAACTGAAAGCCGCAAAAACCACATCGTCAAATCCCCGGCGGCTTGCGGCCCGGATGCCGTCTTCCACCATCAGCGTATTGAGCGAACCATACTGCGGACCGAACATGACCGCCACCTGGCGCTCCTCCGAATCATCGCCCCACGTGCCTCTGGCGTGAATGACCGAACCTTCGGCCAGCGCTTCCAGATTGGCGATTTTCATCACGCGATTATCGGGAAAGCACACACAGTCTCCGCGCAGCAGCCGAATCATCCGGTCAACATAGGCTTCTGCATTTTGCGCTTCGGAGGCAATGGTATCCGCTTCCGCGCCGAAGGCGTCCATCGTGTCGGGCGCACCGCCGATCGGCGAGGCTTCCGGTTCAACGTCGATGCTTTCTTCGGCGGGAATAACCCCTTCGACGGTGAAGGGTCCGGCCACGCGCACTTTCTTGTTGTCTTTTAAAGGCTGATCAACCAGCTCTTCCGAATCGGCCCGCGCTGCTATACAGCCGTTGACTTCGTCCATCTTCTGACGCCAGGCGGCGCGATAATCGTCAAGTGCGGTCTTCAATGCCTCCGGCCAGTCCGGGTCCGTGTCGAAAGGAACCTCCCATTCCCGCCATTCTTTTTCAGGCAGACGCCAGCGCCGCTCATCCGCCTCGGTGACAGACCTGCGGCCCTGCTTGAGAATTTTGTCTTGTAGTTTTTGAAGAAGGCCGGAACGGATTTTCTTGGTCACGCTTGCCGTCAGAGCTATGTTGAGGGCGGCCAGTTTTTCGGTCAGGATGGGCTCATACTTTTCAAAAATGGGATCAAGCGCCTGGTTCCGGGCAATGCTCTTGAGTGTGATGTGCGGCACGGTTTTGCAGTCGAAAGTGCAGGTGCCTGAAATATTTCCTTCCGTGTCATGCAGCCAGGACCCGTCAGGATTCCGGTCCACATCTTCGGCGCTGGTTGGGCGGAGTTTGTAGTAATCGAATTTTGCGGTAAGAAGTCGCTGCCGGGCAATGGCAATCGCCACGCGGCTGGCGTCGATGCTGATCCAACGCCGCCCCCACTGTTCGGCCACGTAGGCCGTTGTTCCTGATCCGCCTGTGGGATCGAGAACCAGATCGCCGGGATCGGT
>CAZBGE010000022.1:0-32777 GCA_964491435.1 uncultured Smithella sp. | reverse complement strand
TTCCCTTTTCGTCTTTAACCGACACGCCGCTGTTCATGAACCAGATCCACTTTCCGGAAGCATGACGGACGCGAAATTCCATGATTTTCCGTGGCAGTCCCGTCTCATAGACGTATCTGACCACATCCAGGCAGGCCGGCGCATCGTCTGGATGAACATAGGGAACAAAACTTTTACCGACGGATTCCGCAACGGAATATCCCGTGTAATGTTCCCAGGATGGAGAAAGAGCCAGAAAGGTTCCGTCCCACGCGATCATGTGAATAATCTCGTCGGCGTTGTCAAAAATGGACTGAAGGCGCTCATCTCTTTCGCGCAGGGCATCCTCCGCCTTTTTGCGTTCGGTGATGTCCTGGAGCGTGAATTGCAGAAAATGGCGGCCACCGGCCTGGAAACTCATGAGATGAACCTGCGCGTCCCAGATTTCGCCATCGGGGCGCTGATGACGCCATTCAAACACGGCCATTCCTTCGGTGCGTGCCTTGTTGATAAAAAAGAGGGCCTTTTCCGCTGAAGGAGTACGATCGTATTGCACCGGCGCGGATACATCCTTCGGTGTTTTGCCCAGGGTTTCCTCACGGGAGGCAAAACGATAGATTTCCGTGGCTGCCGGGTTGCAGTCAATATACCGCAATGTCTCCGCATCCATGATGACAATCGGAGTACGTGAGCTTTCAAAAATCCGGCGCCGGAAGGACTCGCTTTCCCGCAGCGCAACGATTGCCCGCTTTTGCACGGTGATGTCGCGGGAAACATTGGCAAACAACAAAGGAATCCTGGCTGCGGGATTCCTGATGGCAAAGGTCATCGCGTAAACATCCGTCAGTCCGCCCGTTTCCAGGTTGCGGTACTGAAGTTCACCCTCCCAAGAGCTGCCGCCCAGCAGGACGGGCAAAATATCTTTTTGGACCAGCGGGTGCAGACCTTCGGGAATGACATCCATAATATTGTTTTCATTGATCTTATGAGCATGAATGCCCAGCATTTTACAGCCGGCCTCGTTGAGGAAGGACATTTGCCCGTCCGGCGTTGCCAGATTGATGAGTTCGCCGCTGTGCCGGACAATGGAGGCCAGTTTTTGCAGCTCTTCCTCTGCTTCCTTATACACCGTAATGTCTAGATTCTGTGTCAGAATGCAGCGTTGGCCATCGATGGCGATGAGCGCCGCAGAGGTAATTGCCCGGTGGATTTTTCCGCCCTTGTCCAGGAATTGATATTCCCGGTTTTTCACCACTCCTTTTTCAGTAATTTCCCTTTGAAATTCGATGGCTTGGGACGGATCCGCCCATATCCGCAAATCCTCCGCCTTTTTACCAACGACTTCGTCCCGCTCGTAGCCCAGCTCCTGAAGAAAATTTTCGTTTATGTCCAGAAAACGCCTTTCCTCAAGAGTTGTGATGCCGATCGCGCTGGGACTGCTGTGAAAAATAGACGCAAACTTTTCTTCGCAGACGCGGAGGGCTTCTTCTCCACGAAGCGCACGCAACTCTTTCCGGAGGTCGGCCACGGATTGTTCTAAATCTGTAATTTTCTGTTTTAATTTAACATTTTCGTCAAGAAGTTCCTGGCGGTTTGACAGTGAATCACTCATGCCCTTCTCCCGCGGCTGCGTCAACTTCCGGTTGCCGGAAAAACAGACGGTCTGCGCATATTGTCTATTTGCGGTTTTTAACTGATGTTGCGCCGGTTGTCAAAGCATATCGCGTTTTTTCGAATTGACTGTTTGTTTACCGGTTGCATATAATATTAAGTGGAAATACGGCAATATCCGTTGTATTTTAAAGGACGAAGGGATGGCCGCTATTTTCCGGCATCAATATTTTCAACGAAGGACGCGCCTTATGCATCAGTTTTACCTGGTTGTATTTGCTCTCTTCGTTTTGCTGTTTCTGAACTCAGGTTGTTCGTCCGACACTTCCCGTTCCCTTGAAGTAATCGACGGAGAATACAAGCTGCCCGCTGCCATCGATCCTTCGGTCACGGACGCCATGGAAACGGAACTGTGGGCGCATGTCTGGCGCCCATCCACCGGCGGACCATACCCGCTTGTGGTCTTCCTCCACGGCAATCATGGAACGTGCGGGAAATTCGATTCCCAACTCGGCATCCGCATCGACGACCGGCTTGACTACACCACGACAGGTGTCTGCCCCGACGGATATGAAGTGACCCCTAACCATCGCGGCTATGACTATTTGGCGAAGCCTCTGGCCGGTTATGGCTATGTGGTGGTATCCATCAATACGAACCGGGGTGTTAACGGGGCGCCCGGCGCGCCTGACGACAAAGGACTGAATCTGCGGCGCGGCCGTCTTGTCCTGCGCCACCTTGAACAGCTCGCTTTGTGGAATGCCGGCGCCGCTGCTCCGCAATCTCTCGGATTTCAACTGGCGGGGCTCATCAATTTTTCACAGATAGGCTTGATGGGACATTCGCGCGGCGGAGAAGGAATGCGCGCCGCCATTGTCCAGTATCATGACCCGGGCAGTCCCTGGCCAGGCCGGATTGGCTCGGTCACTTTTCGTGCGCTGTTTGAAATCGGTCCGGTAGATGGTCAGACCAGCCGCACCCTTAATGCAACCAATGTCGTCTGGAATGTGCTTTTGCCTGGTTGCGACGGGGATGTCGCCGACTTGCAGGGCGTCAAGCCGTTTGACCGGATGCTGCAAGATACCGGAGAAGCAGGTTTGTTTCCCAAGTCAACCTTTCAGGTTTTCGGCGCCAACCACAACTTTTACAACACACAATGGCAGGAATCGGATGCGCAATATTGCGTCGGGCAAACAAAGCTTTTTCCCGACACCCTCGGATCGCCGCAACAGCGCGAGACCTCTTTCCATACCCTGATCCCGTTTTTCCTTTCCAATACCGGATACTATCGCCAGCATAAACTGGCCCGGCGTTTTGACCCCAGCCAGGCTCTTCCCGCCACCTTGACCTCCGTGACCAACTATGCGCGAGGTTATACGCCCACTCCGCATGCTTCCAGGAATTTCGTCATCGACAATTTTGACAGACCGACGGGAACTTCCAGCAGAGGAACGATCAATATTTCTTCCGGCCTGACACAGTATGAGCACGGCCAGGCCAGCATGAGCCAGGATTCCGCCCAGCGCGCGGCCGCCATCCAATGGAACAAGTCCGGGGGATTTTTCCAGCTGAACGCGGCCGAGGGGAGCTTTGGAATTGATGTCAGTTATTTCAAGGCTCTGGAATTCAGACTGATGTTGCGCTGTTTCGGATCTTTGTGCGTTAATCCGCCCGATCCGTCGGGAGATCTGGATTTTTCCATTGCGCTGGTCGATATGGATTCCCGCTTGTCCAACCCCATCACCCTCAAATCACGGGCCGTCGTGCAGAGGCCCGGCGGGTCCTACAATCCGGACTGGAATTATCAGCCTTTCAACATTGAGTTGTTTCAGACCGTGCGCATTCCCCTGTCCGCCTTCGCCGGCATCAATCTGGCGGATTTTCGGGGCGTGCGGTTTGTCTTTGATCGAACGGAGGCTTCCTCCATTTTCCTCGGCAATGTGCGCCTGACCGAGACGCCAGCTTCGCGCAGGGTGCAGACCGCCGCTGAGGCGATGCGGACGCCGGCTGACTCCATCGGAGGCGGCCAAAGTCAATCTCAATCGTCCGAAGAACCGGAAGTAAACAAAATCGTGGCGATCCGTGTTGTAAAAGCAACTTCCGGCCTCTCGTCGATAAAAACCGGAAGCGGTCAAACAGTTGAGATCGAAGTCACTTCGACTCGTTCTTTTTCCGTCGCCGATGCGTTGCCGGAGATGCGCATAGGAGAGCAGACCTTCACTTTGTCGCGTTATCCCACCGGCGCAACGGATCGTCTGGTGTTTTCTCTGGAGTCATCCCGGTTCAACCAGATTGAAGACGGAACTCCCGTGATGGTCCGTACCGGCGGCAGACGCCCCTGGAAATTTGGCCCGCTCCAAAAGGACATGGCGCGATGATGATGGAAATCCGAAGGAGGCTTTGGGAATGAGGAGGAATAATCAATGGCTTCCATCAGGACGATGCAGTAGTTTTTTCGCAACCCTTCGCAGTCTGAGGGAATTGCTTACCACGGACACGGAACTGAACGCCATGGCGGCTGCGGCAAACTCCGGATTGAGCCGGATGCCGAAAAAGGGATACAGCACACCTGCGGCGATTGGAATGCCGATCAGATTGTAGATAAAGGCCCAGAACAGGTTTTGTTTGATGACCCTCATGGTCGAGGCGGAAAGCGCAATCGCTTCCGGCACACCCATGAGATCATTCCTGATCAGGGTAATATCGGCTGCTTCAATGGCGATATCCGCGCCCGCGCCGATCGCAATTCCCACATCGGCCGCCGCCAGCGCCGGCGCATCGTTGATGCCGTCGCCCACCATCGCCACGAATTCACCTTCCTGCTGAAGTTTGCGAATTTCATCCGCTTTGCCGCCCGGCAAGACCTCCGCCATAACCAGTTCAATGCCCAGCTGTGCAGCAATGCTTTTTGCCGTGCCGGTGTTGTCACCGGTTACCATCGCCACTTTCAAGCCTCTGCGCTTCAGGTTTTCCACGGCCTGCCTCGCAGAATCCTTCGGCACATCCGCCAGGGCGATCAGACCGGTGACTTTTTTCTCCCGCGCCACGTAAACAATGGTTTTTCCTTCAGCGGCCAGCCTTGCCGCCTCATTTTCCAGAACGTCAACGGCAACTTCCCGTTCGTTCATCAGCAAGCGGTTGCCGATCAGGCACAGTCTGCCGTCCATCAGAGCCTGCGCGCCCATACCGGACAGCGCCAGAAAATTTTCCGTACCCGCTGCGGAAATTTGATCCGTCTGGGCTCTCTGTAAAATGGCCTTCGCCAGCGGATGCTCCGATGTTTTTTCCAGCGCGGCGGCCGCAGCCAGAACCTGCTGTTCGGTGTATCCGGGAGCGCAAACAACATGGGTCACTTCCGGTTCTCCGCGTGTCAGCGTGCCGGTTTTGTCAAAGACAATGACGGAAAGCTTGTGGATCTTCTCCAGCGCCTCGCCGCCTTTAATCAGGATGCCGCATTGCGCGCCCGCGCCCGTGCCCACCATGATGGCGGTGGGCGTGGCCAGTCCCAGCGCGCAGGGACAGGCAATGACCAGCACGGAAACAAAATTGATGAGCGCCATGTCAAACCGTCCTCCGGACGGCGGAAAATACCACACGGCAAACGTGGCCAAAGCAACGGCAAAGACAGCTGGAACAAAAACGGAGGCGACCCGGTCCGCCAGGCGCTGAATCGGCGCCTTGGAGCCCTGCGCTTCTTCCACCATTTTGATGATCTGGGCCAGCATCGTATCCGCGCCCACGCCGGTGGCGCGCATCGTGAAGCTTCCCGTCTTATTGATTGTAGCGGCAAAAACCTTTTGCCCTGCTTCCTTAGAAACGGGCATACTTTCGCCGGTCAGCATGGATTCATCCAGCGTCGATTGGCCGGTCAGGACCAGGCCGTCCACGGGGACTTTCTCTCCCGGCTTGACCAAAACCACATCGCCTGCCTGTAAGTCTTCCACGGTGACTTCCACGTCGTTTCCATCCCGTAAAACATGGGCGGTTTTCGGCTTGAGGCCCATGAGTTTTTTTATCGCGGCGGAGGTTTTTCCTTTTGCCCTGGCTTCCAGAAGCCGTCCGAGCAGAATCAGGGTGACAATCATGGCGGCGCCGTCATAATAAACGTGAGGCGCAACGCCCGCGCTTTCAAAATAACGGGGGAAAAAAGTCGCCGCCGCGGAATAGGCATAGGCCGAAAAAGCGCCGACGGCCACCAGGGTGTTCATATCGGATGTTTTCTGAAGAGCGGCTTTGCAGGCGCCCGCAAAAAAACGGTTTCCGACCCAGAATACCGCTGGCGCGGTTAAAACAAACATTGCCATCAGCATCGTCTGGCGGGGAATGAAATGCAGGAAGCCAAACCAATGCTGCATGGACCCCAGAAAGATGATCACACTGAAAATCGCGCCGGCCATGACTTTCAGAGCGAGGTCTTTGAGCTCGCGCTCACGGGCTTTTTCCAGCGGGTCGTCAAAGGAATCCGTCAGTTCGCCCAGAAATTCATAACCCTGGTCCTTGATGACCCTGGTCAGAGCCGGAAGTCCCGCCCAGCGTGCGGAATGGTTAACCGTGGCGCGCGCCGTGGCCAGATTGACGCTGACATCAATAACCCCCTCAATGTCCTTCAGCGCATTTTCCACGCGTCTCACGCAGGCCGCGCACATCATGCCGCCTATGGAGACGACGACTTTATTCGGCGACATCGAATCCTGCTTTTTTGATCGCTGCGGCAATAGTTTTCGCATCCACCGGCTTTTCTTCCTCATAGGTCGCCGCGCCCGTTTTCAGATCGACCTGAACATTTTTGACGCCGTCCACGGCGCCCAGCGCTTTACCGGCCGCCATGACGCAATGCGGACAACTCATGCCTTTTATTTTTATGCTTTTCATAATCTCTCCATACGAATATCATGTTTTGCTTAAAATAATCGTTTTGGGTTCAATAGCAAGATTTAAATTTGTTTGCCATAACTTGCTTGAAAAAAAATAAACATTCTGTATAATTACAAAACAGAGGGAATTCTATGATCATACGATGCTGGGGCGCGAGGGGATCCATCCCTGTTTCAGGAAAAAATTATCTGCGTTACGGAGGCAACACAACCTGCCTGGAAGTCCGGAACAGCCGAGACGACATTTTGCTCGTTGATGCCGGTTCAGGAATTCGTGAAGCGGGCAACGCCTTTCTGACGGCCAACCGGCATGATTTTACCATGCTTCTGACGCACGCCCACTGGGACCACATCATGGGATTTCCTTTTTTTAAGCCGCTTTACCGGCACAAGACAAACATTACCATCCGGGGTTGCGCTTTTGCCCGGGACTCCATCCGGGATATGCTGGCGCGCGTCATGTCCGCGCCCTATTTCCCGCTCAACTATGACGATGTGCACGCCAATGTTTCCTACTCGAACATTTGCGAAAACGTCTTCCAGCAAGGCAAGATGACGGTCGCGCCGGTTGCGCTATCCCACCCCAACCAGGGAACCGGCTTCAAATTTTCGGAGGATGGCAAAAATTTCGTTTTTCTGACCGACAACGAATTGGGATTCCGTCATGAAGGCGGCCTTGCGTACGACGACTATCTCGAATTTTGCCGGTGCGCCGATCTGCTGATTCATGACGCCGAGTACCGGGATGCGGAATACCAGAAAATAAAGGGTTGGGGGCATTCCACCATCGAACAGGCGGTGACCCTGGCGCTGGACGCCGGCGTTAAACAACTGGGGCTTTTCCATCACAACCAGGACCGCCTGGATGACGAAATTGACGACATGGTCGGCCGGTGCCGCGAAATGATCCGTGAACGGAAAAGCACGCTCCAGTGCTTCGCCGTCCATCAGTTGATGGAAATTGTGCTTTAGCCTTGGCCGTCAGAATGACCGGAGCCGACTTCCCATGCTGATTATTGTCCATATCTCCATGCTGAGCGCCGCCGTATCGTGCCTCTGCGCGGGCGTTGGTTTCGCACTCTTTGGACGAAAAAAGAAATTCTGGCTGAAATGGCACAAGAAACTCAATTTAACCGGGTTTTCCTTGCTTGTCGCCGGCGCGGGGGCGGCTTTTGCCAATATCGCGGCCTCTGACGGCAATCATCTGGCAGGGCTGCATCCATGGACAGGACTGGCCGCGTTTCTTCTTAGCGGCATCACCTTATTCCTTGGTTTTTACGCCGTGCAAGCAGCGGGCAGAGCAAGTGCGCGCGCCCTGCACAAATGGTTGGGCAGAATTTCTCTTTTCGCCGCCGGCATTGCGCTGGTTTTCGGTTTGTTCATGATTGGTATTTTTTAATGTTCCTTCCGACAACTTCCGAAGAATTAAAACAAATTTCCTGGGATCGTCCGGACGTCATTCTGGTTACGGGCGATGCCTACATCGACAGTCCCCATATCGGCGTAGCCGTCATCGGCCGGGTGCTGACCGGGGCGGGATTCCGCGTCGGCGTGATCGGACAGCCGGACACACACGGCGCCGCTGATATAAGCCGCTTGGGAGAACCGCGCCTGTTCTGGGGCGTTACCGGGGGCTGCATGGATTCCATGGTGGCCAATTACACGGCTGCCGGAAAAAAGAGGCGCGATGATGATTTAACTCCCGGCGGCAAAAACAACCGCCGTCCCGACCGCGCTGTCATCGCCTACGCCAATCTTATCCGGCGATATTTCAAAAACACCAAACCGCTGGTGCTGGGCGGCGTAGAGGCGAGTCTGCGCCGCATCGCGCATTACGATTACTGGTCGGA
Source organism: uncultured Smithella sp. (assembly GCA_964491435.1). Taxonomy (GTDB): domain Bacteria; phylum Desulfobacterota; class Syntrophia; order Syntrophales; family Smithellaceae; genus UBA8904. Next base: position 24,463 of record CAZBGE010000022.1, on the reverse strand, counting down.
TGCGATCCGGCGTTCCATCCTGTTTGACGCGCGCGCCGATCTTCTGGCCTACGGCATGGCGGAGCGGGCCGTTGTGGAAATTGCGCAAAGGCTGGCGGCGGGCGAGGGGTTAAGCAACATCCGGGGCACCTGCTCGATTGAAAAAGAACCGCCGCCGGGCTATCTGGAAATACCGTCCTACGAAAAAGCCGCCGCGGACAAAAAAGCCTTCACCGAAATGTTTAAGACTTTCCATGACAACAACGATCCGGCAACGGCAAACGGTCTATGCCAAAAGCACGGCGGCCGTTATCTGGTTCATCATCCGCCTCCGCCTCTCTTGTCCACAGCCGGACTGGACGCGGTTTACGCCCTGGATTTTCCGCGCCGCCCCCATCCTTTCTACGAGGCGCAGGGTCAAATCCGCGCCATGGACACCATTTCGTTTTCGCTCACCACGCATCGCGGCTGCTTCGGGGAATGCCGTTTCTGCTCCATCGCGTTGCATGAAGGCAGAACCGTGATCAGCCGCAGCGAGGAATCCATTATCGCGGAGGCGGAAAGGGTTGCGGCGCGCCGCAATTTCAAAGGGTATCTGACGGATGTTGGCGGCGCAACGGCCAACATGTACGGTATGCGCTGCCCGCGTAAAGAAGCCTGCGGCGCCTGCCTCAACAAACGATGCCTTTATCCGCGGGTCTGTTCTTCCCTGCAAGCTGATCATTCCTGTCAAATCCGCCTGCTGAAGCGTCTTCGCCGGATTCCCGGCATTAAAAAAGTTTTTGTCGCCTCTGGCGTCCGCCATGATTTGGTGCTGGCGGACAATAAACATGGCGCGGCTTATCTGCGCGAACTGGTGAAACACCATGTTTCCGGCCAGTTGAAGATCGCGCCGGAGCACACGTCGCCCGGCGTTCTTGATTTGATGGGCAAACCGTCGTCGCAAACCCTGGCGCATTTCAAGAATCTCTTTGAAAAGTTGAACCGGGAAGCGGAACGCAAGCAATTTCTGACTTATTATTTTATCGCCGCCCATCCCGGCTGTACGGAAAAAGACATGCGCGAACTGAAATCCTTTACCGCACGCGAGCTGCGCGCGACACCGCAACAGGTGCAGATATTTACCCCTCTGCCCTCCACCTGGTCGGCTCTGATGTACTGGACGGGCATCGATCCGTCAACTGGCCGGAAAATCCATGTGGAAAAGGAGTCCGCAAAAAAGCGGAAGCAAAAAGATATCGCCGTTTCCGGTTTGAAACATTCAGAACACGGGACGGCGTTTGCGGCCGGAAGATGAAGTATTTTCAGGCGTAAGCTATCGGCGTCAGACTGAAAACGGAACCTGAAAAATTTTTTTAGAAGAAAAATTAACGGGAATAATGTATATTCAGTCAAACAAAGAAATCAAGGCGTTTTCAATGAACGACAACAGCAAGACAAAAGAACAACTTTTGGAAGAACTGGCTGCAATGCGCCTGCGCGTTCATCGGCTGGAAGAAGCCGCAGCAAGCCGTCAACGGAATGATCAGGGTTTGCGGGAAGGAGCCGCAATCCGGGATATGACGCCCGGCGAACGGGCGGAAAAATATCTTCAGCGGGTGCAAGAAACTTACCAGAGTATCTTTGAAAACGCTCAGGAGGGTATTTACAGGTCAACCTGCGAAGGAAGATTTATTGCGGCCAATCAGGCTATGGCGCGAATACTGGGCTATGAATCCCCGGAAGAACTCATCGGTTGCGTAACCGATATTACGCATCAACTCTATGTCTATCCTGAACAACGCGCAAAACTCATGGAACGGATCGAACATCAGGGCTTTGTCAAAGACGCTGAAATACCATTCTACAGAAAGAATGGACAGATGATCTGGGTATCCCGGACCATGCGCGCCATTCGTAATAAAGAAGGAAAGCTTTTGTATCTTGACGGCATTATCGACGATATTACCGACCGGAAAAAAAATATTGATCAATTAAGAAGGGCCTTGGGAGGAGCGGTTCAGGCAATCTCCCTGATGGTGGAAAAGAGAGATCCATACACGGCGGGGCATCAGCATCGTGTGGCCGATCTGGCTCGCGCCATCGCCACGGAAATGAAGTTTTCCGATGATCAGATCAATGGTCTGCGGATGGCCGGAATCATTCATGATATCGGCAAAATCTCCATTCCTGCTGAAATTCTCAACTCGCCTAAAAAATTAACTAATTTGGAGTTCAGCATGATCAAAACGCACGCGCAATCCGGGTATGATATTGTCAAGGATATTGAATTTCCCTGGCCCATCGCCAGAATCATCCTTGAACATCATGAACGGCTCGATGGCTCCGGATACCCCAATGGGTTGACCGGCGGCAATCTTCTTGCGGAGTCGCGGATTCTGGCGATAGCCGATGTGGTGGAAGCCATGGCGACGCACCGTCCTTACCGTCCCGCACTGGGAATTGACGCGGCTTTGGAGGAAATCACCAGGAACAAGGGCATTCTTTACGATAGCGGCGCAGTAGACGCCTGCCTGCGCCTTTTCAGAAAGAAAGGATACAAAATTAAACAGTAATCAGGAAAGCATAGATCAAACAGGCACAGATTGTTCTTCTTTGAAAGTTGAAGGAAAGCGATGTCCAGAATGAAATCAGCAAATGAATCCGGTCAGAAGAATCAATCCCCCTCAAACGATTTAATCCATCTGGCGAAAGCCATTATTTCAAACGCCGGAGTTGGCATATATATCGTACAACAGGGCAAATTCGTTTATGTCAGCCGACTGTATCAAAAATTAACCGGCTATGCGGAATCAGAACTTCTTGGCGCATATTCCCTGGATTATATTTATCCCGATGATCGGGAAATGGTCAGGAAGGAAGCGATCAAGTGCCTGAAGGCGGAACGCCATGAGCCTTATGAATACAGGTTCGTCGACAAGAAAAAAGAGATCATGTGGATTTTGGAGAGCATCACTCCCATTATTTATAAAGGGGAGCGGGCCACGCTGGGAAGTTTCATGGATATTACCGGGCGTAAGCGGACGGAAGACGCGCTTCAGAAGAGCGAGGAAAATTACCGTCTGTTGTTTGAAAGCGCCGGACAGGGGATACTGATCGTCAAAGACGACAAGATCCAATTCGCCAATACCGCCCTGATGGAGATTTCCGGTTATCCAAGGGAAATTATCACTTCCCGGCCATTTACATCATTTATCCATCCCGAGGACCGCGCGACGGTTTGTAATCGTTATTTGATGAGATTGAAAGGTGACATCCCGGAAACAGGTTACTACTTCAAGATCATAACTTCAACCGGAGCAATAAAGTGGCTGCAAATGAATGCCCGGCAGATTTCCTGGAACGGCGAACCGGCTTTTCTGAGTTTTGTGACGGACATCACCGAAAACAAACGCGCAGAGGAAAGCCTCCGGCAGTCTGAAGAAAACTACCGTAATATTTTTGAAAACGCTCAGGAAGGAATTTACCGCACAACACCAGAAGGGAGATTTATCATGGCCAATCAGGCCATGGCGAGAATTCTGGGGTATGCTTCACCGGAAGAAATGATGAATGACATAACCGACATCTCCCGTGACCTTTACGTTAATCCTGAAGAACGCGCAAAGGTTATGCAGATCATCGGACGGCAGGGGTTCACCAAAGACCATGAGCTTCAATTTTACAGGAAGGATGGAAGCAAGATCTGGGTGACCCGGACCATGCGGGCGATTCTCAACGAGACAGGACGTCTTCAATATCTCGATGGAATCGTTGCGGATATTACGGACCGGAAAAACAGCGTGGATCAGCTCAGAAGGGCGCTGGGAGGAACGGTGCGCGCCATCGCCATGCTGGTTGAAACAAGAGATCCCTACACGGCGGGCCATCAACGCCGTGTCGCCGATCTGGCGCGGGCTATCGCCGGAGAAATGGATCTCTCCCATGAACAGATCAACGGCCTCCGTATCGCCGGCATGATCCATGATATTGGAAAAGTTTCCGTTCCTTCTGAAATACTCAGTTCGCCGAGGAAATTAAAAAACCTGGAGTTCAGCATCATCAAAATTCATACGCAATCCGGGTATGACATCCTGAAGGAAATCGAATTTCCCTGGCCCGTCGCCAGAATGGTCATCGAGCATCATGAACGGATGGACGGTTCCGGATATCCCCACGGGTTAACCGGAGACGACATTCTGCTGGAATCCCGCATTCTGGCGGTAGCCGACGTGGTGGAGGCCATCGCGACCGACCGGCCATACCGGCCTGCCCTGGGACTTGATGCGGCGCTGGATGAAATTTCCAGGAACAAGGGCATTCTCTATGATGCGAATGCCGTGGACGCCTGCCTTGGTCTTTTCCGGAATAAAAGTTATACAATCAAACAATAGGACGAAATCCGGCGCCGGTATTTCGGAACATGGGACTTTTTTTCTAAATGTTTACCCGAACCGGCAGGATGACCGTTGTCACGCCTTCCCACTGCAGGCGTCTCTGAATGGCAAAACCGGTTTCATTGTGAAGAATTCTCTGGAAGGGGTGCTCCTTGCGGAAAACCAGCTTTCCTGTAAAAACGGTTGACTTGGGAAATTCCCGGACAATGTTCTGGCAGAGATTAGTCGCCGCCTCGACGACATCCGTTGCCACATCCATGCGATAATCAGCGGCATATCCGTAGGAGCGGCATAATTTGACGTACTGGGCAAGTTGTTCGGCAATGGACGACTTCAGGGCCTCAATTTCTGAGGCGCCCTTAAAAGCGCCGGAATCAATCTCGGCAACGGAAATAAAGATGAAATTGCGATAAAGATTGGGAAATTCCCGGAAAACGGAAAGCCAGGAGTGCAGGCCGAACCCGTTATAACCGCTCACCAGCATAATGGCGGTCCGTTCATTGGGATTTACGGGTTCCTCGTTGGGAATCTTTCCGGTCGAGAGCAAAGAAAGGATTTCCTCAAGCTGCCGCACGCCTTTGCGCACTTTTTTGTAATGTTTCCGGATCAGATAGCACAAGATAATCAGGCCTGACGTGATGACCAGCGTCATCCATCCTCCTTCGCCGAACTTTTCATAAATTGTTACGATGAGGATGGTAAAACAAAGAAACAAGCCAATCAGATGAATAACGATGCGGCGCGACCAGTTCCTGTTATTCTTCCGGTTCTGGAAGAAAAACTTCGACATGCCGAACTGGGACAGGGTAAAATCGAGAAAAACGTTGATCGAATACATCACGACAAGAGCGGAAACGGAGCCTTTGGTATAGATCAGCAAAGCCAGGGACGTTACCCCCATGAGAAGAACGCCGTTTTGCATCGTCAGACGTTCCGAAAGGGCCGAAAAACGCCTGGGCAGCCAGGAGTCCTTGGCCATGTTGGCCATGATGCTGGGACCGCCGGCGAAGCCGGACTGGGCGCCGACGATGAGGAGAGCCCCTTCCGACAGGATGGTGACCAGAGCCAGAAGGCCGCCCATGGGCCAGGCGTAGAAGGTCAGATCCGCCAGAGTGGCGTTCAGGGTCCGTCCTGCCACGGGCTTGATGTTGAACAGGGCGTAACAGAAAAGAAGACCGGAAGCAGTAACGGCCAGGGATACGGCCAGGTAGAGCATGGTGCGTTTTCCCGTCTGCACCTTCGGTTCCCGCATAACATGCATGGCCGTGGAAACTGCTTCAATTCCCGTATAGGTGCCGCCGCCCATGGAAAAGGCCCGTAAAAATATGGCCAGAATTCCCGCAAATCCTATGGCGCCGAGATCTGTGGCAATGCCGCCGCGGTACCGTTCCATCACCGGTCCAATGTCGTTAAAATGACTGTATAACCCATAGCCGATGAGGAGAATGTGGGTGACGACAAAAGTAATGAAGATCGGCGCGAGAAAAGTGACCGATTCCTTCGTCCCCCGGAGATTGAGGATGACCAGCAGGATGATCAGCCCCATGACAAAAGGCAGCTTGTAATGCAAAAAGGCGGGCGGAAGGTAGCTGAAAATGGCGTCCCCGCAGGCTGCCAGGGAGACGGTAATCGTCAGGATGTAATCGACCAGGAGAGCGGAACCGGAAACGACGCCTGCGCCGTTGCCGATCGTATGGGTGGAAACCATGTAACCGCCGCCGCCATTGGGAAAACGTTCAATGATGCGGGAGTAAGCGTAGGCCAGAATAAAAACGGTCAGAGCCGTGGCGATGGCGATAAATATGGCCAGATAGGTATGAGGTCCCAGGGCCTTGAATGCTTCTTCCGGCCCGTAGGAGGATGACGACAGGCCGTCAGCGCCCAGGCCAATCCACGCCAGAACGGGAATCAGTGAAATTTTGTGAAAGAGGGACGGCTCGTTGATATTGCGCGGTTCGCCGATAAAACGATGCTTCAGGCGCTCGAATAATGATTGTTGCTGTTTGTCAGGGATATTCATAAGATGGCGTTGCCAATATAAGCGCCGGCGGCGTAGTATCCGCAAAGAAAACAATTCCTGTCATTCATCGGAGTTTCCTGGCGCGGAGAATCGTCCTCCATTTCATAATGTCCTGTCAATCCAAACATTTAACTGTATTTACCAGCCATTTGAACGGCACTTCTACCTTTCTTCGGAAGTAAATGCAAGTTCTTTGATGCGGCATAATAACCGCGAAAACCTTGTGCAATCGGGGGCGGCGTACCTCAAAGAAGAGGAAGGCGGCGCCGTCCGTACCTTGTGTCAACCGGATGAGGTTTTACCGGCGTATTGCTCTAATGCGGCGAGAAACACCTGTTTTTTAATCGGTTTGATCAGATGTCCGTCGCATCCCGCATGGATGCTTTTTTGTTCATCTTCCTGCAGGGCATGGGCGGTCAGAGCAACGATTACGGCAGGCTTGAGTTGATGTTTTGCTTCCCAGTCACGGATAGCCCCCGTCGCCGTGTAACCATCCATCACCGGCATCTGGATGTCCATGAAAATAACATCATAGACGCCGCCCTCCTGTATTTTTTCCACCGCCTCCAATCCGTTACAGGCGAAATCCACTTCATGGGGAAGTTTCTTCAAATACGACGCGATCAAGAAACGATTGTCTTCATTGTCCTCGACCAGCAGGATGCGGAGGGACTGTTTTTCCGCGCAGACAGAATCCTCCGCCCATGTTTGTTTTTTATCCCTCCCGAGGTCAGCCAAAACCGCGGGCTGTTTCCGCTTTAGATGAACCGTGAAATAAACCGTCGTGCCGGACCACTCGATACTTTCAGCCCATATTTTTCCCCCCATGAGCAGCGCCAATTGCCGGCAAATGGCCAGACCAAGACCGGTTCCGCCGAAATTACGCGACATGGATGAGTCAACCTGAATAAACTTGTCGAAGATCGCTTCGATCTTTTCCTCCGGTATGCCGATACCCGTATCCTTGACTGAAAAGAGCAACCGGACGATGCCGGCATCGTCATTGTCTGCCGGAACAGAGTTTGCGGAACGGCTTTCCTCCATCTTTTCAACAAAAATCCGGATGCTTCCCTCCTCCGTAAATTTGAGGGCGTTGCCGGCCAGATTCATCAGGATCTGACGAAGCCGGTGCGGGTCGCCCACATACTCATTTTCGACATCAGGGGCGACCGTGCAAACAAATTCCAGCTTTTTCTCGGCTGCCTTGAAGGTCATGATGTCCTCAATGCCTTTGAGCAGCTCACGCAGGGAAAAGGGGATGGATTGGAGCGTCACCTGTCCGGCTTCGATTTTCGAAAGATCGAGAATATCATTGATCAGCGTCAGAAGGTTTTCCCCGGCGGAGCGGAAAACCCGCACGTACCGGCGCTGCTCCTCCGAAAGATGTGAATCCCACAGAAGCTCGGCCATGCCGATAATGGCGTTCATGGGCGTGCGTATTTCGTGACTCATGTTGGCCAGAAAGTCGGATTTGGCCGCGTTGGCCATCTGGGCCTGCGCCGCCAATTCCTTGGCCAGAAAAGTCTGCTCCTCAAGCGCGATGTTCATTTTCCGCAGTTCCTCCTCCGCTTTTTTGCGGCCGGTAATATCGATCATGACGCTGAGAAAATATTCACGTCCCTGACTGCTAATCAGTTCACCGGAAAAGAGGCCGTGCAGAATAGCTCCATTCTTGCGGCGGACCTGCATCTCAAGATCGGCGATGCGCCCGTCGGCCTGGAGCCGGGAAGATGCCTCGGCGCTCTGCTCCGGGTGCGGGAAGAGACTTAGCCCGGCGGCGGTCTTGCCGATAACTTCGTCTCGGGCGTAGTCCAGGCACTTCAAAAAGGCGTTATTGACATCGATAATATGATGGTCCGGCAAAGCGGACAAAGCCATCAGCGCAGGATTGTTGCGGAACAACCGCTCGAAACGCTGTTGCGCCTCCTGCTCCGCGCTCAGATCCTTGCTGATGCCGAAGATGCAATCCACTCCGTTCCACCGGCCGAACCAGATGCGTGTTTCGACGGGCACCAGGCTGCCGTCCTTGCGCGTCAGCGGCAGAGGACAGCTTTCCCGTTCGCCCCGGAACATCGCCGTGAAAATTTCCTCCGCTTCCGCCCGTTTGTCCGCCGGATGCAAGTCCAGGATATGCATGACGGCAAGTTCGTCCGGGCTGAAACCCAGCTTTGTTTCAACCGCCCTGTTTGTAAACAGGATTTGCCCGTCGGGTTTACCCACAACGATCATATCCGTCATCGTTTCAAAAAAAGTCCGGAAATTAACTTCGCTTTCACGCAAGGCATTTTCCGCTTGTTTCCGCGCGGTCATATCGCGGCTGATGCCGATGATGCCGATTAACGCGCCGTCTGAGCCCCAATAGGGCGTTTTGAGCGTGTCCAGCAGTTTTTCCCGGCCGTCAGGATAGGTAATCCATTCCTCGTTGTGCTTCGGCTGGCGCTGTTCCAGCATTTGCCGGTCGTATTCCCGGAAAGAATCCGCGACTTCCTTGCCGAAAAGGTCGTAGTCCGTCCATCCGATGATTTTATCCCTGGGGCGTCCGACAAACTCGCTGAAAGGAGGATTGCATCCCATGTAAACGCCGCGAATATCCTTAAAGAAGATGATGTCGGGAATGGAATCAAGCAGCGAGTTGATCAGACTGATCTGCCGTTTGATTTCCGTTTCCGCCTGTTTGCGTTTCGTAATGTCTTCCTTGACGGCGATAAAATTAGTGATTTTACCTTGTTCATCCATCAGGGGAGATATGGAAGCATACTCCCAGTACAGTTCCCCGTTCTTTTTCCTGTTCAGAAATTCTCCCTTCCATGTCTTGCCGGAGGTAATCGTCTTCCACAATTGCTGATAAGTTTCCGGAAGCGTCTTGCCCGATTTTAATATCCGGGGGTTTTCCCCCATGGCCTGCTCACGGCTATAACCGGTGACTTCCGCAAATTTGGCGTTGACATAGGTGATATTGCCCTCGGGATCCGTGATGACCACCGACGCGGGGCTTGCTTCCGTGGCCAGCGAAAGTTTCCGCAGGGAATCCACAACCATCATGCGTTCCGTGATGTCGTTGAAGGTTACCACTGCGCCCACGACCTCGCCGTTGATCACCTGGGGATGAGACCAGTACTCCACGTGAAAGCTCTTGCCGTCCGCTTTCCAGAACACTTCATCTTCCACATGCACCTTCATGTTTTCATGGAAGGCTCTGAATATTTTACATTCTTCAACAGGTATCGGCTGGCCGTCGGCGTGCGCATAATGAATCAGCCGGTGCATGTTTTTGCCCAGCAGCTGTCCCATCCCGGCATAGCCCAGCATTTTGAGGCAAGAAGCGTTGGCAAAAGTGCAGTCGCCGTTCAGGTCGACGCCGTAAATGGCCTCCGCCGTCGAATTGAGCAAAAGGCGCACTTGTTCTTCGCTCTTTTGCAATGCCTCTTCGGCAGTCCTTCGATCGCGTATTTCATCGTTAAATTCCAATTCCATCTGTTCACTATTCAAGATATAAAAACAAAACGTCCAGGGAATGCTCAGCGACAAAGGCACAATAAAAGTGAGTGTCTGAATCAGATTAGGATCGAAAAGATCCTGGCGGCCGGGCATACAGGCGGTGAAAACGGCGCGGGCAAGCATGAACAGGCTTAATGCCGCAAAGAAGCCGCCGGTCAGCCAGAAGGCCGGACGTTGCGTGGCTGGAACATGATGAAACAGCGGCCAGGCAACCAGGCCAAAAATAGTTGCCAGCAGAAGTGATGCGGAAATCAAACGCGCCGCGCTGAGGTTGTCCACAAAACGGAAATAGAAAATCGCCGCGGCCATCAGGCTGATCAGCACGGCGCCGGCAATCTTGCGGCTGTGCAACCGTCGGAAACGAAGCGTTCCTTCATGGTAAAGAACGGCGGCGCCCATCACCAGAACATTCGCCAGCAAAATGGAGAAGACATCCGGAATGACATTACGCAGGGCAAAAAGAAAAAAAGCAGCCGTAAAGACAGCGTTGCCTGCCGTCCACAGACCAAATCCGGGATAGGTCTTGCGCGTCAGCCAGACGAAAAACATGGCCAGGCATTCGATGGCGGCAACGACGATCAAGATCATCATCAAAGAACGGATATCGATGGAAAAAGAAGCCATCATGGCGGAACTCCCTTTCAAATACGGATGACATGCTTTATTGTATTGAGCTTGCGCTTACACGCTTGTCTCAAAGCGGTTTCGTCCGCCGGCCTTGGCGCGGTAAAGCGCTTCGTCCGCCCGGCCGATGCAGGCCTCCATGTCCATGCCGCGGACAAACTGATTGACCCCCAGGCTGATGGTTACGGGAATATTCTTTTTCTCCCAGACTGTTTCCAGATTTCTCACCGCCAGGAGCAGTTTCCCCGCAACCGACGAAGCGGCGGATAAATCCGTTTCCGGCAGGATCAGCAGAAACTCCTCGCCCCCCCAGCGTCCGCAAATATCTTCCACGCGAACCGAAGACTTGATGGCATGGGCCACCCCCTTCAGGATCCGGTCGCCCGCGTTATGGCCATGATGATCGTTGACGGCTTTAAAGTGATCGATGTCGGCCATAATCACGGAAAAAGGAGCGCCGTGACGTTCAAATTTGCTTTTTTCGGCCTGGAACTGCCTGATCAGTTCCCGTCTGTTGATCAACCCGGTCAGGGGATCTGTCATGGCCGCATAATGAAGCGTCTCTTCGGCCAGGAGCCGGTGAGCGCACTCCAGCAGAACTTCATGCAGCCTTTGCCCATCGGCCGGTTTGGTCATATACTTGTCCACTCCGATATTAATGGATGCCTTCAGATAATCCACTTCTTCAAAAGCGGTCAGGACAATGATTTGCGCCGATTTGTCCAGTTTGCGGATTTCACCGGCCATGGTAATTCCGTCCATGTTCGGCATCTGAATGTCGGTGATAATAATTTTCGGTTGATGGGCGTGATAGGCGGACAGACCTTCCCGGCCGTCCTGCGCCGTGATCAGATTTCCGGTGATTCGTTTGAGAAACACTGTAAACAGTTTGCGCGCATCTTCATCATCCTCCACATAAAGCACCGTGAGGCTCCTGAGGTATTCCTGAACCTGGGCCGGTATGGTCATGATTTGTTCTCCTCCAGAGAGTTGTAGATGGCGAATTCACACCCGCCATCGATATTGTATGCTTTTATCATGCCGTTCATATTACGTTCAATAATCATTTTCGACATATAGAGTCCTATGCCGGTTCCCATGTGTTTGGTGGAAAAATATGGATCAAATATCTTGTCCAGAATATTCTCCGGAATGCCGCCGCCGTTGTCACGGATCGTCACAACTTCCCGGCCATCCTCTTGCCGAAGTGTGATATCTATTCTGCCCTTCCCGGAACCTGCCGCCAGGATTGCGTCTCTGGCATTGTTGAGGATATTAATCAAAACTTGCGAATATTCATTGGGAAATCCCAGCAGGGCGCAGTCCTTTTCGGCATGCACGAAAATTTCGATATTATCGTTTTTGAAGGCGGTCTCCACCAGTTGCACAGCCAGACGAATCTGCCGCAGGGCGAAAAATTTCTCCTTTTCCTTGCCGGGACGGAAGAAGTTGCGAAAATCATTAATGGTTGCCGACATTTTTTGAATCAGGCGGTTGGCCGTGGCTGCTGCTTCGTTTAAAGACTCTTCCGTAAGTTCATGGTCGCGCCAGGCATACTGAAGATTGGCGATCAGTATGGAAAGGGCATTCAGCGGTTGACGCCACTGGTGTGCGATGTTGCCGATGACCTCGCCCATGGCCGCCTGACGCCCCTGGTTGATCAGCATCTGATCTTTTTTGCGCAATTCGGCCACCGATTCATCAACCCGCTGCTGCAGAGAAAGGTTTAAAAGTTCAAGCTCCGCCTTTGCCTTCCTGATCTCCAAGGTCTGCTCACGGACCTTCCTGTGAATAACGGCCGTTCTTCCCGTCATTGCCAAAAGCAGCACTTGCAGGAGCGCGGCAAAAACCAAACCGGCGATGCCGATGCTCCAGGCAATCCAGGAACGCTGCCGGCGCAAGAATTCCGCCGTGGGAAAGACATCCAGATTCCATATCCGGTCGGCCTTTTTCAATCTGGCGTTCCAGGTCTGATGCCCGGCAGGTTTGGCCGCTCCGCCATCCGATTGATAGAGAATCCGCCTGTCCGCGTCCGCCAGGGGATCGGTCAGATGAAAGACAATGCCTGTGTGCTCTGCCTGCCGCGTGGCGATGGTCACCATTTCATCGACCTTGATGACGCCGACGGCAAAGCCGATTAATTCCGGCTGAACAGAACCGGACGGGGCGCCGCCTGACCGGTAGGCCGGATGCAGGAACAATAAGCCCACTCTCTTTTGATTTTCCTGCACCAGCGAAATCGGCGCGGTCACCGCCGGCTTGCCGGAGGCCATCGCCCTGGCGATGGCCTCGCGCCGGACCGGCTCCGAATTAATGTCGAAACCAACGGCGGGGCCATTTCCTTCAAGGGGGGCGATATATCCGACCGCCACATAGTAGGGACGCCGGGCGGCCGGTATAAGCTGTCTTTGGCTGTTGCGTTCGCGGATCACAAAATCCGCAACGCCGTATTTTTTCGCCATGGATGCTTCAAACGCCTGCCGCTCCGTTTGGCGGATGAAGGGGTTGTAGCTCAAAGCAAAAATGTCCGGGCTGTCTTTCAGGGTAATGCGGGTGAAATGGTCGAATTGCCGATACGACATGTCCGGCGTAACTTCAATCAGCCGGCTTAAGGCGGCAATCGCCTCCTCATGGGCCACAATGCGGCGCTCCAGCAACTGGGCCAGCTTTTGACCTTGTCCGGCAATCAGGTCGCCCTGCTGTTTTCTCTCCCAGCGCGCTACGCCCAGAAACAGGGAAATTACCAGGCAAATGGTTACCAGCAGGGGCGCGGCTACAACTGTCTGCCGTTCCTTCCAGGGAGATTCCCTCCTCAGCATGAAAATCAATGTCAGGGGCGCAAAAACCAGCACGCCCAGCGTATCGCCAATCCACCAGTTCCACCAGGAATAGGGATATTCGGTCAATGGAATAACGCCGGCTACATACAATGCGCTGACGCCGTTGGTTGCCGCTACCAGGCAGGCCAGAGGACCGGCAAGAACCAGAAACTGCACAATATGCTTTTCCGTATCGAGAGAGCGCCATTTACCGTTCAACCGGCGCGTGACCATGACGCAGGCGAGCCAGGCTTGCAATGCGGCCCCCAAAGCCAGCATAGCCGCCACTGTTGCGCTCACCATATTCAGAGCGCCATTCTGGAAGGCGACGGCAAGATTTATGGTCAGCGAACCAAGCCATATTCCCGGCAGGATCCGGTTGCCGAAAAGGAGGACAAGGGCGACCGCCAGTCCGGCGGCGGGAAAAACCGGGCTGGCATATCCCGGAGGAATGGCCAGCACAAGTCCCAGACTTCCCAATATGGCATAAGCGGCTGCGGCGGCCAGCATCCGGCCGGGTGCTGTCATAGTCATCAGGACCCCCTGAAACAATTACGGCTGCCTGTTTCCCAATGCGGGCGGGAGCTGTAATTATTTGATAAAACATTGTTTTCAGACGAAGAAAATATAAAGAAGTTCCGCATGTCTGTCAATTTATTTATTTCTGCTCCGGCATAAGTTTTTTGTGCTATAATTTCAAACAAATATTGTAATTTTTTCATCAGGAGGAAAGTGATTATGACGGATGCGCAAAAAATCGGCCGTCGCGAGGTCTTGGCCAAGGGGCTGTCCCTGGGGCTGATCGCGGGCGGCGCGGTGATTTTCGGCAGGCCGGATTTTTTAATCGCCCAGCATAAGCCTTCCGGCATCCCTGACCTGATCGCCGTCAAAAACGGCGAACCGGACGCCATGTTCAAAAAAGCCATCTCTTTCATGGGAGGCATGGGGCAATTTGTGCGCAAGGGACAGACGGTTGTCGTCAAACCCAACATCGGCTGGCCGCGCACGCCCGAAGTCGGCGCCAACACTAACCCTCTGCTGGTCAAAACCATCATCGAATCCTGCTATGCGGCGGGCGCCAAACGCGTTTATGTCTTTGACAACGTGGTCCTGCCGACATCCGCCAACGCGCGCAAGTGCTATCAAATGAGCGGCATTGAAGACGCGGCGAAAGCCGCCCGCGGCATTGTTGTGCCGATTGATGATTTAAGCTACCGCGAAGTCCGGATTCCCGGCGGGAAAAAACTCAAAACGGCGGATGTGCCGAGCCTCATTCTGGATTGCGATGTTTTCATCAACGCGCCGGTGCTCAAGCATCACGGCGGCACGCATCTTTCCATCGCCATGAAAAATTTGATGGGCATTGTCAAAAACCGCCTGGAATATCATCTGGTCGGCCTGGATCAGTGCATTGCGGATTTCTGCCTGTGCCGTAAGCCGGATCTCAACGTGGTGGACGCCTACCGCGTCCTGATGAGTCAGGGTCCCGCCGGCCCGGACAATCCCCGCCGCGCCAATGTGCAAATGAAAAAAACACTGCTCCTGTCCAGAGATATTGTGGCTGTCGATGCAGCGGCTGCCAGAATCTTCGGGAAAGAACCGGAAAACATTGGCTATATCAAAATCGCCCATGCGCAGAAAACCGGCAACATGAATTTAAAAGACCTCAAGATTGTCACTTTCGCCATGTAGGGAGAGAATTTTTGCCGCTGAATAAAATTCGCCAAGTTATCTCCGTTATTTTTTTCCTTCTGTTCGCCCTGCTTTTCCTGGACGTGGAGCCTTTGTCCGTCTATCTTGCGGATCTTCTGCCGCCTTTCCAGGCGCTGCCGGCGCTGATGCGCGCCATCACAGCGCCCGCCTTTCTTTTTACCGCCGGTTTGATGATAATTTTGCTTGTGACGCTGTTTTTCGGACGGGTTTACTGCTCTTTTCTCTGCCCGCTGGGCGCTCTCCAGGATTTTGTTATCGCTGGCTCCCGCCGCATGAGCATTTCCCGGCAACATACTTTTTCCAAACCGCTGAATATTTTGCGCCATGCAATTCTGGCGCTGACCGTCCTGGCCGCAGTTGCCGGATCTCTTGATCTGGTCAGCCTGCTTGATCCTTATTCTCTTGCGGGAAGATTTTTTTCACAGCTTCTGCAGCCCCTGCTCGTCCGGATTTACAATCTGGGAATTGTTCTTTTGAAACCTTTTGACATCTATTGGCGCCCGCAAGAAACCGCCTGGATCTTTCCGCCCGCTTTAGCAATCACAGCAGGCTTTTTCCTGCCGCTTTGCTATTTGGCTGCCACCAGAGGACGCTTGTATTGCAATGCGCTGTGTCCGGTGGGAACATTCCTGGGGTTGCTGGCGCGCAAATCCGTTTTTTACCTGGCGGCGGACAGGCAAACCTGCCTTGGCTGCGCGCGTTGTGCAAAGGTCTGCAAAGCCAGCTGCCTTGATCCGCAAGCCGCCCTCATCGACATGAGCCGCTGTGTCGGCTGCGGCAACTGTCTTTCCGCCTGTCCTCAGGCCGTCATCCGCTACCGGAAAAGACAGGGACAGGAAGGCGCGGAACATTGGTCGCCCGCGCGCCGGAGTTTGATCGTCGGAGGTGTTGCGGCGGCCTCCTCTCTTGTCCTTTGGGCCGCCAACATCCGTTCATTTATGCCTGTCCTTTCCGCAGGCGCCCATCCGCCTGTCACGCCGCCCGGTTCCCTGAACACAGAGCGTTATACAACAACTTGCACATCCTGCTCTCTTTGTGTCAGCGTCTGTCCGACAAAAGTGCTCACACCTTCCTTCATGGACTTCGGCCCATCCGGCCTGTTGCAGCCGAAAATGAATTTTGAAAAAAGTTATTGTGATTATGAATGCAATCTTTGCGGCCGGGTCTGTCCCACCGGGGCGATCCTGCCGATGAAACTGGATGAAAAAAAGCTGACGCAGATTGGCGTGGCGGAACTCTTTAAAGACGTCTGCGTTGTGCATGTCAACCATCGGAATTGCGGCGCCTGCGGCGAGGTCTGCCCGACTCATGCCATTCGCTTCACCGACCGGAAAAACATTTTGTACCCGGAAATCGACAGACAGTATTGCGTCGGCTGCGGCGCTTGCCGGCTGGCCTGCCCGACAACCCCGAAATCCATCGTCGTTCACGCCCATCCGGTTCATCAGAAAGCGGTTAAGTATCTTCCCCCCGCAAGGCCAGCCGGGCAAAAGAAACCATCCGATGCAGATTTTCCTTTTTAGCTGCTCAGTCCTTCAATAAACGCCCGGACATTCCTGCCGAGAACGGTGTGATTGTAGCCGCCTTCAAGGATGCCGAAACAGCCGCCGCTGTTGCGCCGGGCGGCCTCGTGGACCAGCTGCCCCATGAGGGTGTAATCGGACGTTTTCAAAAGACCGCCCCAGTCGTCTTCATGGTTGTCGAAGCCGGCCGACACGGCGATCATATCGGCATCCGTTTTCTCCAGTGCATTATTGACCATTTTCAAATATTCATTGCGGTCCTGGCCGCAGGGATTGAGAATGGCGGCATATCCTGTTTTGCCCAGAATATTGATATTGCCATCGCCCGTGTGCAGGTCAAAATCCAGAATAAACGCCTTTTTGATTTTATGCGCCCGTTTGAGTTTCGTGAGCGCAATTGCCATGTTGTTGAAATAGCAGAAGCCCCACGCCGTATCAGAGGAGGCGTGATGGCCGGGCGGCCGGATCACGGCGAAGCATGGCTCGGAAAGGCCAATCTGCGAAGCTTTGATCGCGCCGCCCGCCGCAAGCGCGGCAATTTCGTAAACCCCTTCCCGGCGGATTTCGGCAATGTGCCTCGGCGTATGCACCGCCAGGATGTCTTCTTCCGAAGCGGGATGCGGTTCGATATAATCCACCCGGCCCGCCAGCGCAAACTCGATCGACTCGATCCTGCCGGGATTGGAGGCGGGATCAGTGGAATATACCTGCTTGTACTCTTCCGAATAAACCACCTTCATATTTTCCTCATTCCGTTCGCTTGTCCCCAAAAAAGACCAGCCCATCCGTATGCCCGATCAACGCCGCCTCTATCATCTTCTTTTCTTTGATTTTTTTCTTAAAGCAAAACTCCGGCGGCGGCATGGTCTGCCGGGCAAGGGCGGCGGCTTCGTCAGGGCAGTTGCGGGTTGGTTTCCGGCCTTTGGCCCGGACGGACGCAATCTCGGCTTTGGCGGCCTTCATCTCTTCAAGAAAATCCCGATTGGCGTGCAGCCGGCTGACAACAGCGGCTCCCATAATGCGGCCCTCGGCCACGTCGCTGTGCCAGTGGACGTTGCAGATCAGGCGGCTTTCTCCAAATGCACGGCCCCGGACAAGGATGGCGTCGCCTTGTTCGGGAGCAAGTTCGCTTAAGAGGAGCGCCCAGGTCCAGCCGATGGCGCTGTGACCGGAGGGATAGGAACCGTCCCGCGTCAGTTCACTTTCTTTTTCCGGCGTGCAGGTAGGCGCTTTATTGATGGCGAAGGGACGGGTGCGCCGGTAATGGTTTTTTGCTTTCAATGTGGCGATGATGGCGTCCGTAAATGTGCGGCGCAGCAGCATGTAAAGATGCGGTGTTTCCTGCTCTGATATCGGAATGTCCAGCGCACAGGAGAAAGTTTCGGCGGCGTGGGGCAGGCTCAGATCCGCGTCGCTTGCCGCAAGCGTCCAGCGTGGCGTTCCCCGCAGAGACAGATTCTTCCGGCTGACGTCTTCATCCAGCGCGGCGGCAGCCGATCCTTTGGCCGGAGGCGGTGGAAGCAATGCCAGACTGTCGCAGGCGGCGTCGAATGGCAGGTAACCGGCCGCAATGCCCGGCCTTACTTCCGGAACGCTTGCCGGTTTGCTTGGCGGAACATGATTTGCGCAGCCCGCAATCATCAGGAAACAAAACAGCAGGGGCAGTGGCCGAATCCGTAAATGGCGCATCATCCATTTCCTCTTAAAAACACAAAGTGTCCGCAGCATAAGCAAGGGACTTGCGACGCATTGCACCGGAAAGATTAAGTTCGTTGAGCCGGTCGTTGTCCGGCGGTGTGCTTTTTCACCCACGCGACGTACTTGTTCATCCAGTTTTGCAGGAATACTTTGCTGTCCGCGCCGATGCTGCCGTCGGGAGCGAACAGGCCTTCTTTGGCCTGGATGAAGGCATCGGGCTGTGCCAGCGTCGGTACATTGAGGGCGGCAAGAATATTTCGTAAATGCTGTTGAGCCAGGGCCGTGCCGATGACGCCTACCGAAACGCCTAAAATGCCGGCGGGTTTTCCTGTCCAGGCGCTCTGGCCGTAAGGACGCGAAGCATGATCCAGCGCGTTTTTAAGGACGCCGGGGATGGAGCGGTTGTATTCGGGTGTGAAAAACAAAAGCCCGTCGGCCGCCTTGATTTCATTTTTCAGACGGATGACTTCCGGGGCCTGATTTGCATCGTCGTCCTGGTTGTACAGCGGCAGATCGCCTACCTGCGCTCGTTGAAATGTAAAATCGGACGGCGCCAGCTTGATCATGGCGTCGGCCAATTTTTGATTGAATGAATCCTTGCGCAGACTTCCGACGATAACGGCGATCTTGTATTCGTTCATGACGTCACCCCGTTTAAATTTTGAATTCTCCCCGGTCATAGATGAGAACTTTTCCGCCATCTGCCATGTGCGCCGTGACCGTTTTGGGTTCCGTGTTGACAAGATCCCAGTGCAGGGCGGAATCGTTGAAGCCCAGTTTTTTCTTGAGCGCCGGGGTCAGACGCGACGGGTCGCCGCTGAAGGTGTCGCTGTAAGACGAACCCAGCGCCACATGGCAGTTGCCTTCTTTCCCGCCGAAGTTTTCGTCGAAAAGCGTCTCCGCCATGAAACGGTCAATCCTGGAAAACCGCTTATCCGTGAGAGAGAACTCTCCCAAGCGGCATGCGCCCGCATCCATCAAAAGCTGCTTTTTTACAAACGCTTCTCCCTGTACGGCTTCGACCTTGACGGCCCTGCCTTTGGCAAACGTGATGCGGACATCCTCAACATAGTTACCGCTGCGGAAAGAGGGGAGGTTGGCGAAATAAACGCCTTCCGTGCCGCGCCAGTCCGGAGAAACAAAGACTTCAAAGCTGGGCACGTTATGGCCGGAAACACCGGCCCATTTGCGCTTTTCGCCCGGGGTGATCCGCAAATCCATGTGGTCCGATTCCAGGTGAAAATATTTGACGGGAAGAGAACTGAGCCGCTTTTTGATGGCGGTGACCTCTTTATGAATCCTCTTCCATTCGGAAACGGGATCATCGCCGTCCAGGTAGCAGCCTTTGACGACCTGGGCCGCGTACTGTTTGAACGTCATTTTGGCCTGGCGCGCCAATTCCTCCGTGGGGAACAGGCAAAGCGTCCAGCTGTATTGGCGCTGCTCTTCGCGATGGTCGAGAATGTCCTTGAGGGGTTTGCGCGAGACGATAGCCTTGCCGATTCTGGCCGGATCAATGTCTTTGAGGTGGGTCAGAGATTCGGGCGCATGGAGAAAGATCCTGCCGTTAATATTTTTATAGAGTTCCCTGTCGCCGGGGGCGAGAAAGGTCAGTTGTTGCGGAGCGGCTTTTTGATAAAAGCTTTGTTCCATCCGGAATGTTGATACCATCCGCTGTACGGGATGAACGCCCATGTCCAGGAGTCTGCCGAAGAGGATTTCGGCCAGCCGGAGTGCCGGCAAGTCATACTGGATGAGGGCGATCTCATTTTTCTTCAAAGCGGCTTTCTTTGCCGTGGCGAGCCCCCACAGGAGCACGTCGGCGTAATTTTCAAGATGTTTTTCAGTAAGCATGTTCGTTTTTCCTTTGCCGGTATTGCTGATGACGCCTGCCATTTGGAAAATACCATAAGCCCAAAGCGCAGGTGATGTCAATAATTATTCACTGATTCCGGATAGATAAAAAAAACATGGGAGCAAACCCCTGCTTGAATTTTGCCCTCCTTCATGATAGCTTGCCCGCAAATGCTCTGAAGCCTGAGCCATGCGGGTTTAAAAGGAAAAACTTGAAATATTATCCGGTCTTTTGGGACATTACCGAAAAAAAATGCGTCGTGGTCGGCGGGGGGGAAGTTGCGGCCAGAAAAGTTGCCAGGCTTCTTGCCTGCGGTGCGGAAGTCTGTGTGGTGAGTCCCTGTCTTGTCCCGGAACTGGCTGCTCTTAAAAAAGAAGGACTCATCCGTCACATCACTGATGAATACGCGGATAAATACCTTGACCAGTCCGTGATGGTGATCGGCGCGACAGATGAAGAAAAAATCAATGCCGCCGTTTCCCGGGACGCGAAGGCCAGGGGCATTCCGGTCAATATCGTGGATGATCCGCAAAAATGCGATTTTATTTTGCCCTCCCTGGTCGAACGGGGTGATTTGACCATCGCCTGCGGGACGGGAGGAAATTCTCCCGCGCTGGCGCGCCGCCTCCGGGAAGAGTTGGAATCCGCCTATGGCGAGGAATACGCGACGCTGCTGAACATATTGGGGCAGTTGCGGAAGAAGATGGAAAAGAATACCCAGACGGGCAGCGTCTGGTTCGAACGGTTAATGGCGGCGGGATTGCTGGAGAAAATCCGGCAAAATGATGCCTGGGCGGCAAAAAAAATCGTCCGCGACGTCACCGGTCTGGAGGTGGACATTGACTAGTGTGGAAATAATACTGTTTGCGCCGGCTCTGGCTTGCTGCGCATTGGCCACGGCGGGTTACCTCTTTTCTCTTTTGATCAAAAGAGTAACGCTTGCCAAAATATCCACCTGGATTCTGGCCGCCGGTTTTACCTGTCTGACGCTGAACCTTTTCTGGGCTGCCGGACACTCCACGGGTTGGAGTAATTTCGGGTCGCGCCATTTTCTGTCGATTTACGCCTGGGTCATTGCCGGTATCTACCTGGGTCTGCAATTCAAAACCAAAACCAGATTGCTGGGCGCGTTCATCGCACCGTTTATTTTATTGTTTCTGATTGCCGCGGCCGGACAGGGCTCGGATAAAAATCTTGTCCCGCCCCAGTGGCAGGGGTGGCTCACGACATTGCATCTGGCGCTGGCGATCGCCGGCGAGGCGCTTTTTGTTCTGGCTTCCGCCGCCGGGGCGATGTTTTTGATTCAGAACCGTCTTTTGAAACACAAGAAGCCGGGTCCGCTGGGACGGCTGCTGCCCTCTCTGAGTGAACTGGACCGGATCAATCACCTGGGACTGTTATGGGGGTTTCCCCTGCTGACGATGGGCATGATCGGGGGCGCTATTTACGCCGTTTTTGTCTGGGGCGGTTCGTGGCCTGCCGACCCCAAAGTGATCTGGTCTTTTGCCATCTGGGTGGTTTACGGATTTTTCCTGCATCAACGTCTGGCGATCGGCTGGAAAGGTTCCCGGATGGCGATGTTGTCCTGCACGGGGCTGGTTGTGTTTCTGCTGTCGGATCTGGTGATCCGGTTTTGTTTTGCATCCGTGCATAATTTTATTTGAAAACTATGATCGTACTGGTTGGATTAAATCATAAGACAGCGCCGCTGGCCGTGCGCGAAAAAATCTTTGCCGGATGCCGGGAAGATGTGAATCTGCTTGCCGATCTCCTGAGCATTAACGGTGTGCGGGAGATTCTCCATCTGGCCACCTGCAACCGGGTGGAGCTGGTTGCTTCCATTGACGAGACACGGGCGGCGGTCACCGCGCTCAAATCTTTTCTGGCAAAATATGGCGGTCTGACGGATGATGAGGCCTCGTCCTGTCTTTATGCTTATCGTGGTGAAGAGGCCATCCGGCATTTGTTTCGCGTCGCGTCCAGCTTGGATTCGCTGGTCATGGGCGAGGCGCAGATTCTGGGCCAGGTGAAGGACGCCTACCGCCGGGCGCTCGCGCAAAATGCCACCGGCATCGCGCTCAACCGCCTGATGCACCGGGCGTTTCGCACGGCCAAGCGCGTGCGGACGGAAACGGGCATTGCCGCCAATCCGGTATCGGTAAGCTTTGCCGCGGTGGAGCTGGCCAAGAAAATATTCGGAACGCTGTCCGGCAAGAAAACGCTGGTGATCGGCGCGGGGGAGATGGCGGAATTGACCTGCACGCATCTGATCGGGAACGGCGCGGAAGACATGACCGTCGCCAACCGGTCGCAGGCCCAGGCCGAATTGCTTGCCGAAAAATATCGCGGCAAAGCCGTGGGGCTGGACACGCTTGATGAAGCGCTGTGCGATGCCGATATCGTGATCAGCTCCACGGGCGCGCCGTCCTATATTGTCACCGGCGACATGATTCGCCGCTGTCTGCGCAAGCGCAAAAACCGTCTGTTGTTTCTGGTCGATATTGCCGTGCCGCGCGACATTGACCCCGCGGCGGACGGCATTGAAAATGTTTACCTGTACAACATCGATGATTTGCAGGATATCGTCGATGAAAATATGAAGAACCGCCGGCGCGAATCGCTGAAAGCCCAGCAGATTGTCGGCGAAGAAGTGGCGCAGTATATAAACTGGCTGAAGGAACTGGAGGCGGTGCCCACCATTGTCTCGCTGCGGAGCAAGGCGGAGGGCATTGTGAAGATGGAGCTGGAAAAAGCATCCGGCTGGATGGGGAATCTGGACAATGGAAACCGTGAAAAAGTCGAAGCGCTGGTAAACGGCATCGTTAATAAAATCCTGCACGCGCCGGTGACCGTCATGAAGGAAGAAAGCGCCGAGTTCGATTCACAGGATATCGTGGCGGCCGCCAGGCAGCTCTTCCGTCTGGATGATTAAGAGGGAGCAGTATGAATATAAAAATCGGCACACGCGGCAGCAAGCTGGCGTTGACTCAGACCAACTCGGTTGTGGAAAATTTAAAAAAGATCGCGCCGGATATTCAGACCGAAATCATTGTGATCAAAACCAGCGGTGACATCATGCAGGATGTGTCGCTTCTGCAGATCGGCGGACAGGGCGCGTTTGTCAAGGAAATTGAAGAAGCGCTGCTTGACGGCCGCATCGATCTGGCCGTCCACAGCATGAAGGATGTGCCGGGCGACATTCCCGAAAGCCTGACCTTTGCCGCCATCATGCAGCGTGAAGATGTGCGGGATGTGCTGGTGTCGCGCGGCAGAATCAAAATGGAATTTATGCCCAAAGGGGCGAAAATCGGCACCGGGTCGCTCCGGCGCGGAGCCCAGATCAAGGCCATTCTGCCGGACATCAACATCGTTCCCCTGCGCGGGAATATCGATACGCGCCTGAAAAAAATCGAGACGGAAGACCTGACCGGCGTCATCCTGGCGGCGGCGGGCATGAAACGGCTGGGCTATGTCGAGACGATATCGCAGTTTCTGCCGACGGAACTGATGCTGCCGGCGGTCGGCCAGGGCGCCCTGGGCTTGCAGGTGCGGAAGGCGGACGCTGAATTGTTAAATCTTTTGTCTGAACTCAATCATGCGCCCACCGCCACGGAAGTGACGGCGGAGAGAGCATACCTGAGAGCGCTGGGCGGCGGGTGCCGTCTGCCGATTGCCGCTTACGGACTGATCGAAAAGCAGCGGTTGACGCTGGAAGGCCTTGTGGCCGCGCCCAACGGAACCACCGTGATCCGGGATAAAGTCTGGGGCGAAATTGACGAGGCGGAAGAAATGGGCAAGAAACTGGCGGACATGATCATGGAAAAAGGCGGCCGGAAGCTTTTGGATTTGGTGTGCTGAAAAAATGATTGAAAAAATAAAAGTCGGAAAAGTTTATATTATCGGTGCGGGGCCGGGGGATGCGGGGCTGATCACGCTCAAGGCTGTCGAGTGTCTGCGTCTGGCCGATGTAGTGATCTACGATAATCTGGTCAATGAAGAGTTGCTGAAATACGCGCCAAAGCAGGCCCGCTTCATTTACGCGGGCAAAAAGGGCGGCGATCATACCCTGCCGCAGGACAGGATCAATGAACTTCTGGCTGACGAAGCGCTGGCTGGAAATATCGTGGCCCGTTTGAAAGGCGGCGATCCTTTTATTTTCGGGCGCGGCGGCGAGGAGGCCGAAGTGCTGGTGGTGCGGGGCGTGCCGTTTGAAGTCGTTTCCGGCGTCACGTCGGCCATTGCCGTTCCGGCCTACGCGGGTATTCCGCTCACGCACCGGGGGCTCACGTCCACCGTGGCGTTCATCACCGGCCATGAAGATCCGACCAAGGAACAAAGCGATATCGACTGGCAGGCGC
>CAZBGE010000021.1:0-33818 GCA_964491435.1 uncultured Smithella sp. | reverse complement strand
CCTCCGTTCCGAACACCATATGACGTTTGACCTGGAACGCCTCGTTAAAGAGCACGTCCAACCTGCTGTCCTCGTTGTCCAGGATCATCATGCGGTATGAAAACAGGGTTGGCACGACAATGGATCTGAGCCGGGGATACATCGAAAGCAGGTAGCGCGCGGCTTCGCGAATCTCTTCGACACGATGCGTTGTTTGGAAACGAAGGGTTACTGCTTGATTCAAAGGCAGGATATCATTTGTTAAGAGAAATAAAAAATCTGATCGGTTTAATTTCAATAGTTTTGTATCTTTTAACATCATGTTCTCCCCTGTGATGGTGAAATATTTATTGAAAATTGCTGATCATCATTTCCCATTCTTCATTTGAGCATTGGATCAGAGGCTCCAGCTTGACATTACCGGACACCATCCCTTTCATTTCCGCTCTTCTCTGATATATTCCTCTGGTATGAAGATTAAACAGCGCCTCAGCAGGACCAAGCTGATTAATATCCCGGGCCAGCCTGTAATGAAATGATTCGAGAAACAGACTTTCGACCAGTTTTTTAACATCCTCAAAAGCTGGATGATTACTCTCCTGCCTGCAGAGAATAATGTATCTGGGTTTCTTCCCGCTTAATGTCCCGGCATTGACGGCGCAAATGGTTATGGCGTCAACATTAAAACGGCGGTTTACCGAGTCGATGATTTCCTGGGCGATTTCGGCGGACATCTTTTCACCCACCATGTCCACTCCTTCCAGTCTGCCCAGAAATTCAAAGCAGGGACAGCTCTCCGCGAAGTCCACCACCTTTATTCGATCGTTCATCGCATACCGGAATAATCCGGATCCGGTCGTGAGAAGCGGTTTTAATACCTGACCTTTTTTTAACTTCCACGCAGGAAATATTTCTCCCGAATCAATGTCCATAAATTCATAAAAATGGCCGGTTATGGCCAGCGGATATTTTCCTTCAAAGGGAAACGTGATGACGCCTTCGGTCGCCCATAATCCCTTTCCAATGAAGGTCGCAGAAGGAAAAAGCTTCATCAAATCCTCCGCCCAGAACCTTGAGGTCGATGTGGCCCAGGAACTGACCAGCCCCATGTGGGGCCAGAGCTTTTCAAAAAAGCCGCTGGTCAAGACTCCGTCCCAGTTCTTCAAAATGGCGGAGGATGCCTTTGATTGCGGGCAGGGCATAAAAGAAAGTTCTTTTTGCCATCCGCACCAGTTCCCCCGATCCAGTATTTCGGCAAGCTCATGCCGGTGAAGGCTCATGTATTCAAACATGTTCAAAACAAATGTCGGACTCCACACGGAAATGAGCGCCAGATTTCTCTTGTACGCCATGTAGGCCAGCGACGCCGTAATGGAGCCTTCCGATGTTTCCGCAAAGGAAACGGAGGAAGGAACGGCCATCATCAGAGACGCGACAATCTTCTTCCACCAAGGCAGAATCTCCAGATCGTCATTGGTGTTGGAATCATCGTCTTTTCTCAAAGCAGTCGGAATCCAGGACAGCGACCAGTACTGACTGCCGCGAAAAAGCCTTTTCTCCCGGTTGTAACTGTCATAGATGAGGGGCGCAACCGCCGCATCAATCTCGGCGAGAAACTTTTTCGTATAGGGGATCCATTTAACCTTGGAGGTCGAACCGCTCGTCGGCTGATACCTTGTACAGGTCTCTCCGCTGATCATCAATCCGCCGCTCTTTTTCTGCCGGAGGATCATCTCCTCCCAATCACTATAGTTGGTTACGGGGAGTGTTTCATTAAATTTCTCCCAGGACATATCTTTGGTCAGGCGATGGCTTTTGCCAAATTCCGTCCGCCCGGAATATTCCAGAAGTTCTGAAAGCTTTTTCCTCTGAACCGCTTCAATGCGGGCAAGGGAATTCTTGAAGTTTTGATAACCCGGCTTGCAGAATTGATAGACGAGCCTGTTCACAGCGTACACGGATATATTGACCATATTATTCAGCAACCTCAGTTATATTTGACTTTCCGGAATGGTTTCGCCGCCACCCCGGAAAGTGGTGACATTCCCTTATGCGGATCAGGCGGCGCTTAAACATGATATTTTCTCGCATAGGTGACAAATACGTCCTCCAGGCTGGGCAGTATCTCCTCTATCCGGAAATTGCCGAACCCCTTGTCCTTCAAAAATCCGCCCAGCGTGCTTTCCAGAGGGAAATCCGCCTCCGACAAGATGTGAATATCGCTGCCGAAGATTGCTGCTTCATGAATATAATCCAACCCGGAAAGCAGTTCAAACACCTCGACGAACTGATCAATGCCGAGGGAATGGACATTGTAGGCAATCGACTTTTTTAAATTTTCGGGAGAGTCCAGGGCGATGATCCGGCCGGCGATAATAAAGGCTATTCTGTTGCAATGTTCAGCTTCATCCATGTAATGGGTCGTCACAAATATCGTTTTCCCTTCCGCTGAAAATTTATAGATCAGCTCCCAGAAATTTCTTCTCATGACGGGATCAACTCCCGATGTGGGTTCGTCAAGAAAAAGAACCGGCGGATCGTGAAGGATCGCGCTTCCGATGGCCAGACGCTGCTTGATGCCGATGGGCAGGCTGCCCACCAGGACATCCTGCTGGCCGCCGATTTCCGTCATATCCAGCACCATCTTGACCCGTTCATTTAATTGACGCCCTCCCAGCCCGTAAATACTGCCGAAAAATCCCAGATTGTCCGCCACGGTCAAATCATCGTAAAGCGCAAATTTCTGAGACATGTATCCAATGACGCCCTTAATCGCTGCATTTTCCCTGACAATATCATAGCCAGAAACATGGCCGCTGCCGGAAGTCGGGGAGAGAAGTCCGCACAGCATTTTTATGGTGGTGCTCTTACCAGCTCCGTTCGGCCCCAGAAATCCGAAAATCTCGCCCTTTTTGACGCCAAAACTGATCTGGTCAACCGCCGTAAAGTCACCGAATCTTCTGGTCAGATTTTCCACTGAAACGGTCATTTCCATCATTCAAGCCCTTTTCTGAATTTCCTCGCGCTGAGATAAAAAAATGCCACCCCCAGAACGGTCATCGGCAAAAAATCCATCCACAGGACATCCATACCCACCCCTTTCAGAAAGATCGCACGTGAGATAATCATAAAATATCTCAGCGGATTGAGGTAGGTGACATACTGGATAATCTCCGGCATGGCGTAGATGGGAAAAGCAAAGCCGGAAAAGATGATGGCCGGAAGAACAAACATGAACGTGGAAAGAATCGCCTGCTGCTGCGTCTTGGAGATGGTCGAGATGTAAAGTCCCATGCCGGTGGTGGAAAAGATAAACGCGGCGCTGGAAAGCAGCAGAAAGAAAAAATTCCCCTTAAAAGGCACTTTGAACCACAGCATCGCCACCCCCGTCACCATCAATAAGTGAATAAAGCTGATGAAAACGAAAGGAACAGTTTTGCCGATGATGATTTCCATGGCGCTGACCGGTGACACCAGAATCTGATCGATGGTTCCTTTTTCCCTCTCTTTGACGATGGACATCGACGTCAGACTGATGCTGATCATGGATATAATGAGGCAAAGCATCCCCGGCAGAAAAAAATTCGTGCTGGAGAGTTCCGGGTTGTACCAGAACCTCTCTTTCAGTTCAATATTACCCCTGGCTTTCACCACCTTTGCTTCCTGGCTCCGGGCACGGGTAATGATCCGGCCGCGCAAAAATTCCATTGAAAAATCAGACGTAATCTCGCTCACATACGCAGCGATAACGGCGGCTCTGCTCGAATCGGTGCCATCAATAATAATTTGCGCCATCGAAACCTTGCTGGACTTGACCGCTTTGGAAAATCCCTTTTCAATCTGAAGGAAGACCTCGACCTCTCCCGTATCCAGCAGGCGCGCGGCGCCCCTGGCCGATCCGATATAAGCGTGTGGAATAAAATATCCGGAAGAGGTGAACTTATCGATGAGGACCCGGCTCTGCTGCGTCTGATCCTGATCGAGGATGGCCATGCGCACCTGATAAACGTCCGTGCTGACCGCGTTGCCGTTTATCAGCATCAAAAGGATGGGCGGAACAAAAATGACCAGCTTCATCCTTGGATCCCGGAAGAGCTGCTTGAACTCCTTTTTCAGAAAATTGATAATGATATTTTTCCGCATCATGTTTTATTTTCCACATCCAGCTTAAAAGACATTTTTTTCAGGCTCCTGGCCACCACCAGCAGGGCGAATAGGAAAAGAAACAATACCTGAGACCACATCAGAGTAAAGCCGATGCCTTTCATGGTAACGCCCTTCATGTAATAAATCAGATACCGCGCAGGCACGAGATAGGTTATACCCTGGATCAGCGCGGGCATGTTCTTGATGGGAAAGATATATCCGGAAAGAAGAATCGACGGCATATAGGTTACGGCAATGGCCAGCTGAACCGCAATGACCTGGGATCTCATGGTAGAGGAGATCAACAGGCCAAGACTGGTTGTCCCGATCAGGAAGAGAAGCGATACAAGATAGAGCTCCACCACGCTTCCCCGGATGGGCATGTCAAAAATGAAATAACCGGCGGAGACAGTGAGAACAATGTCGAAAAGGGCGATTAAAATATAGGGAAGCAACTTTCCAAAAAAGAGTTCGTGCTTTCTGACCGGCGTCGTGATCAGGGTTTCCATGGTTCCCCTCTCCCACTCCCGGGCAATGGTCAGAGAAGTAATGAGCGCGGAGATGATCGCCATGACGATTACGATAATGCCCGAAACAATAAAATTCTTGCTCTTCAATTCCGAGTTGTACCAGATCCTGGTCCGGACATCGACCGGGATCTTTAAACCGGTGATCCCCGCATTTTTCAGTTCCCTGAATTTCAAATCGCTGTTGAATTCAAACATAATCATTTTCACATATCCCGCGGCCACCATCGCGGAATTGGAATCCGAGCCGTCAATCAGGAGCTGAACATCAACCTCCTTGCCGGACTGATACCTTTTCTGGAATTCAGGCGGAATGACAACGGCCATAATGATCTGTCCCTGATCCAGCAGGCTGTCGATCTCTTTCTGGCTGTTCACATATTTATGGATCGAGATATATTCCGTATGAGAGAATTTCTCGATGAACGTCCGCGACAACGATGTCCTGTCCTGATCATACACGGCGGTCTTCACCTGTTTGACATCCATGGAAAGCGCGTAGCCGAAAAGAAAAAGCATGACCACCGGAAGACCGATGGAAAGCAGCAGACTTCTTGTATCCCGTCTGATCTGCATCCACTCTTTTTCGGCGATCGCGATAATTCTGGACAATGAACGCAGATACATCAGCCCCCCCTGGCCACAATATCAACAAAGCAGTCTTCCAGCGTCGGCAATTTCTCTTTTACCGATAAAACGCCAATTTGATGTTTTTCCAATATGGATGAAATGGTCAGCGTCGCCCGGTGAAGATCATCGACAAACAATCTCAGGGACTTGCCGGTCAAGATAATCCCTTTGAATTCATTCACGTTTTTAAGAAGCATTTCACTGATGAGCGGTTTGGTGGTAGCCAGTTCAATGAATGTTCCCTTCATGGAAATCTTAATTTCCTGCGGACTGCCTCCGGTGATGAACCTGCCTCCATACATCATCGCCACGCGGTTGCACCTTTCGGCCTCATCAAGATAGGCAGTGGAAACAACAATGGTCACACCCTCCGTAAGCAGATCATAAAGAATTTTCCAGAATTCTCTTCTCGACACTGGATCAACGCCGTTGGTGGGCTCATCCAGGAGAATAACCTCAGGACTGTGCGCCAGGCAGCAGGCTAAACCTAGTTTCTGCTTCATCCCGCCTGACAGATTGCCCGCCAGTCTATCCTTGAAAGGGCCCAGCCTGCTGAATTCATAAAGCCGCTTTTCCCTTTTCTTGATGTCCTTCCTGGACAATCCGAAAAGCCTGCCGAAGAAATAAATATTTTCCTCAACGGTCAGATCCTCGTACAAACCAAATCGCTGAGGCATATAGGCAAGATTTTCCTTGATCGCGTATGGATGGTCATGAATATTGACATCCTTGACCGTGACAAAACCCTCGTCGGGCTCCAGAATCGTGGACATAAGCCGCAGAAGAGTGCTCTTTCCCGCGCCGTCCGGTCCGACGATGCCGTAAATTTCACCCTGATGGATTGAAAAACTAAGCGAGGAAACGGCTTCGTTGCCGCCGAAGCGCTTTGTCAGATTTACAACCTTGATCACGTTTTATTCTCCGGAAGAATGGTCGCGTCCGCGGGCATGCCCGGTTTCAGCTCCGCGCCGGGATTCTCAATGGAAATTTTCACCGCATACATTAACTTGACCCTTTCATCCTTCGTTTGAATGGTTCTCGGAGTGAATTCGGCCTTATTGGATATGGAAACCACCTTGCCGGGAAATTTTCTATCCGGGTAACTGTCGATTTTTACATACGCTTTTTGACCCAGCCGTAAACGCCCCAGCTTCTTTTCATCGACATAGATTTTTATCCACGGCTTCTTCAAATCAGCCAGCGTAATGATCACAGAGCCGGGAAAAGCCATTTCGCCCGGTTCAAGGTTCTTTTCAAGAACCACGCCTTCAATTGGCGAATATATGACCGCGTTTTCAATGGTTGCGGAGACAAGGTTCACGTTTTCCCTGGAAACCTTGGCCGCCAGCTCTGCATTTTCCAGCTCCCGGCTGGAAATAACATCTTTGCCATGCAGATGACGCATGCGTTGCAAATTCCTTTCGGCGTTGGACAGGTTGGCGCTGGCGGAGGATCTTTGAGCGCTGAGCTCGGCATAATTAAGCTTCACAATGAGGTCGCCCGTATTCACCGCGCTCCCCTCTTCCGCGGGAAGACTCGCCACCCGTCCCGCAACCTTTGTGCTGATTTCAAGTTCGGTAACTTCGATCGTGCCGGAACCCTCAATAGCCGATTTATCGCCGCCCCAAAACCTGAACACCTCAAAGTACAGGGCCGATGCAATGACCGCCAGAACAACAATTGCCACAGGCAGATACGTCTTCTTGTTCATTTTTTCACCTCCATCAATGAGCAATCCCTATTTCAAAACAGCAAAGGTTTCCCTGCATATTTTCCATTCACCTTTTTCTTTTCTGAACATCAGTGTCTTCTTAACCTTAGTCTGATGCGTGGAAGAACGGTAATACTGGGTAAAGCTTGCTTTAGCAGCTGACGCCTCCGCATTCAGTGATACTTTCAGGTTATCCATGCGGATGCTCACGTTTTTGCCGCGGTCTCTGGCTCGCCAAGCGATCCATGCAGGCAAATCCTTCTTTTTCGAATGAAAATCCGGTGCATAGCAATCGCGGTAAGTCTCCATATCGCCTGCCTGCCAACTGGTCAGCCATTCATCGATCAATCTTCGCACCTGTTCTTCGGGAAGGGATTTCGCCGCTTTTCTTGGGCCGCCCGCCGATGCTGAATTTTCAGCAGCGGATACGGCGGGAGATTCGCCAGCGTTACCTGTGTGATTGCGTTCCGCCGCTCCCCAAATCGTTCCCATGGCTCTTTGCAGCCTGGCGTAATTGATATTGTAATCACCCAG
Source organism: uncultured Smithella sp. (assembly GCA_964491435.1). Taxonomy (GTDB): domain Bacteria; phylum Desulfobacterota; class Syntrophia; order Syntrophales; family Smithellaceae; genus UBA8904. The sequence continues at coordinate 26,291 of CAZBGE010000021.1, read as the reverse complement.
CGCATTGGCGTATTCTGATTTAGCTTTCGTCAGCAGCGTTTGGGCCTCCAGGACGACTGTTGAGGTGGAGATGTTTTGCTGATACCTTTCTTCCGAGATGCGGAAATTCTCCTGCGCCTGCCTGATCACTTTCTGCGAAACGGCAATTTGACTTTCCGCTTCCTGCAACAGGAGATAAGCGTATTTAATTTCCAGGGCGATCTGATCGTTTAATTCTCTGGAGGATGCTATCGCCTGATTTTCTCTGGCCTTGGTGGCGTCAACCCGGTATTTTGTTTTGCCCCATTCCCATAAATTCCAGCTGGCCACAGCCATGACCTGCCAGTTTTCCATATCCCGGTAAGCACTGCCGGAAGTTGAGGGATTATCGCCGTATCTTGTATAGTTCCCCACTAAATTCAAAGCGGGTAAATATTCGCTTTTTGACATGCGCACTAATTTTCCGGCCTGCGCCGCCCTGAGGGAGGATATTTTCAGCTCCGGCCTTTCCTGTCTGGCGATCTTCAGGCAATCTTCATATGTTTTCTTCAGCGGCTGATAAGTTAAAATGTCCGCCACGTCTATCGGCGCAAACATTTGACGTTTCAAAATCGTATTCAAACGCGATTTGGCGAGGTCCACCGCGTTTTGCGCTCTGATCAGGGCTTGCTCGCCGTTGGCCAGTTCGACTTCCGCATGAAGTAAATCATTTTTGGGAATCATGCCTACCCGGAAGTAATTTTTGGCAATATTGCAGTGCGCGTTGAGCATCTCCACCGATTGTCGCGTCGCCTCCAAAATCCTTTGCGCCCTCAAGATGTTAAAATATGCTATCTTCACATCCTGCACGACATCTTGAACCTTGGCCGCCTCCTCCATCCGGGCGGCATCTTCGCCAATGGCGCTGGCCTGATAATTAGCTAAAATCGCACCACCGGCAAAAAGCGGCTGTTTGACCTCGAACGTCCAGTTGAAATTTTCTTTTGTTCCCACGGTAAGTTCCTTTCCGTTCAACGCGGAATAAGGGGCGGGCAAACCCTGAAATTTAGTAGAGGGAGCTTCATTCAAACGAGTATAGCTGTAAAAAGTGTTTACTTTGGGCAAAAAACCGGTCAGGGCCTCTTTTTTCTGCGCGGCCGCGCTTTTCGCCCCTTCCCTGGCGATATCGATGACATGACTGTTTTTTAAAGCGATTTCCACGACCTCATCCATGGTTAACGGCTTTTCAGCAAAAACGGGATATTGGAAAAAGACAAAAGCGAAAATCGTCAAAACGATTATGCGCCGGTTTTTTCTAGCCATTGTTTTTCACTCCATACAAGAAAATATCCATAATAAATCTCTTTTTAGAAAGCAGAGCCTCTTTTTTCGGATTGATCATCCATCCGACGGCCGCCGCTCTAATCAGGTAGAATAAGGATTCCGCCATATCCCGCGACGGCAGATTGCGCAAAACGCCTCTGGCGGCTCCTTCGTTTAATAAATTTTCAATGAAGGTTATGTGGTCGTAATAACGTTCGCCGAGCTTCTGATGCAGCGCCGCCATGTCTTCGGACAAAGAAGCTTTTTCACCTTTAATGAATAAAATCAGGAAATTGGTATTTCTCTCCACAAATTGTAAATGCGCGTCAATAAGCGTTTCAATCCTGTCAATAATATTCTCCGTATCCGCCGGCGCTTTTCTGACTTCAGCATACAGTAAATCAAGTTTTTCACTGATCATGGTGATATACAGATTTTCTTTTCCTTTAAAGAACTGATAAAGCGCGCCGGTGGAAAAACCGGAAGCGGCGGCGATTTCCGCCATCGTCACGTTGTGAAATCCTTTCATGGCGAAGATGATCTCCGCCTGGTTCAGGATCTCCTTCCGCCGCATATTATATTCCCTTTCTTTTCGTTCAAATCTTTCCATCAGCTCAACCCTTGCTTGTTTGAAATGGATATTCAATTTTTGAATTTGCATTCAAAATATAGAACATTAATTTTTTGTCAAGGAAAATCTTACCATAGTCGGAAGTGACATGATGAACGCAGTCCAGAGCTGTTTTATCGCCAGTTGGTTGCTGATATATTCATTTGACGCACAAGGACGGTCACCTTATCTTCGGTGAAGAGATTTTAATCCGCACATGCTCACTGGGTCGGGAGCATGGTTATGACTGTTTGCATACCTGGCATATCATGAAGGAATTATGGATAATTTCTTCACCATGTTAACAATCAAAGTCACAGGAAGGCTGGTTATTGTCATAATGCTTTTGACAGGTTTAACTGCGGATGTTTGTTTTATGATACGTTATATTTATAAAGTTTTAAGAAAGAAACAACTAATTCAGTCCAGATGCGACATGTTCCATTAACGCCTCGATTCTCCCCGAATTTGCATGTACCCGGGGGATGCCGAGGATAATCTCTACCACGTCTCCACCGCCACTCAGGGTACAAAATAACGGAATGAAACCGGCATTCAAGGGGATAAAGAATGACGTTTCCGCCTGAAACCCTCCCCCGGTAAATCTTTCCAGCGGAATTTTGCCAAGGTTCGAGATGACTCCAGACATCGGGTAGCGGTTTGCTGCGCGCATTCTGTCGCCTGCCGCTTTCAGCGCAAGGACAATAATTTCCGTGGAAATGAAGGGATATAAATTGCGCACAAGAAAGCCCATATTTCTGTTTGGCTTATTCACCTGCTTTTTTATTTTATCCGCCAACGCATCCGGCAACGTACCTGGCGGTACTTCTATATTCATTCCGATAGAGAGATTTGCAGTTGAAAGAGGCATTTCCGCCGTTCTGCGATCTACCGGTATATTGAATATTACTTTTCCGTCTGAATGAGTTCTCGCTGCCGCCGCAGTCAGCACCGCAACCTGAGCGACAAGATTTCGAAAACGCCCCTCTTTTTGCCTGCGGATCCAAATGATGCCGCGTTCCTTTCCCGCAGAGACTCCTGTTGGGGAGACGCATTCGTTATTATTGGATATTTTACTGTCATTTCCGGAAGGCATGGGAATGTCCATGTCGGTTAATGTGGAATGTGAGCCTATGATCATCTCATGTCGCAACGCTCTGAAAATATCCTCGACCCAAAGCATTGTGCCGCGCCCGTCCATAATGGCATGATGGGTTCTGAAGGAGAGCCTCAGGGGATTTCCATGGATGAGGATCACGTCGCAAAGAGGGCCTTCCCCGACAGGAGCATGCGGTTCCAGAAGATAGGGCGCTCCCTCGGAACTGAAGCCAGACCAGCCGCTGCCGTCAACTTCTCTGACACGGGGGCACTTTCCCGAATCAACCCATCTTGCTTTGTTCAGAATCCCCCGCAGTACCAGACGGCTTCCGGGATTAGCTTCAGACGCGGCTTCCACAGCCGATTTCAGTTGTTGAAAATCAATTGTGCCGCGGCCTTCCAGTATCATATTATTGGTAAAAGGAGGTAATATACGGTCCGCCGCGACCCAGAGTTTTTCGTTAAATGATATTTTGCGGGTGTATTTTATAGACATTGATAAGAAACTTCCTTTTTGATGCGGGGAGTATATGAGACGAAGAAATCGCGTGTCAAGAATATTTTAGGCACAGGAAAATCTTCCTGCTGATAACCGTATGGTAAATTCATGAAAGTTCTGTTATGAATCAGGCACATATTTGACAAATACCTTGAAGCGAGAAAAAGATGCCGCAGGAAGATTTGACCAGGCTGCAAATTGACAAATCCGTTAAAAAGAACGTTACCGCCGGCCGCAAAAAGAAACCTTTTGTGATCGCGTTGCCGATTGTTCTGTTCATACTCGGAATCATCCTTTACCGTCTCGGCGTCATTGCGCCGGCCAGCACGGTGGATGTGACAACCGTTTCCATGATCTATCCCGCGCAATCTCTCTCCGTCCTGAACGCCAGCGGCTACATAGTCGCTCAACGCAAGGCGGCGGTGGCTTCCAAAATGACCGGCCGCCTGACGGATTTAATGGTCGAGGAAGGCAGCCGCGTAAAAAAAGGGCAAATTCTCGCCCGGATGGAAAATGACGACGTCACCGCCGTGAAAGGCCAGACCGCCGCCAATCTGGCCAACGCCCGGGCGGCGCTCCGGCGGACAATGGTAGAGCGGGACAATCTTCAGCAGGACCATGACCGCTATCAAAAACTAATCGCGGGAGGCTACATTGCGCAATCTGATTATGACACAATCCGCACCCGTTACCTGAGCGCCCAGGAAGCTGTGAAAGCGGCGCAGGCGGCCGTGGAAGCGGCGGCCGCCGCTCTGGCGGGCGCGGAAACAAACCTCGGCTACACTTTTATCCGGGCGCCTTTTGACGGCGTGGTACTGACTAAAAATGCCGATATAGGCGATATTGTTACACCTTTGGGAGCATCATCCACCTCCAAGGCCGCCGTCGTCACTCTGGCCGACATGGATTCGCTGCAAGTGGAAGTTGATGTGTCAGAAACGAGCATCACCTTGATTAAAGCCGGACAACCATGCAATGTTCAGCTTGACGCTCTTTCCGACAAACGCTTCCGCGGACTGGTGCACGCCATTGTGCCGACCGTTGACCGCGCCAAAGCGACTGTCCTGGTGAAGGTTCGCTTTCTCGACAAGGATGTCCGCATGCTGCCGGACATGAGCGCGAAAGTGTCTTTTCTTTCCCGTGAACTGGCCGCCGGCGAACTCCAGCCCCGTCTGGCCGTGAATCAAGCAGCCCTGGTCCGCGCCAAAGGAAGATATCTCGCTTACCGTATTCAGGAAAATGTCGCGCGCGAAACAGCCGTCGTCACCGGCGGCCAATTGGGAGACATGCGGGAAGTCTCAACAGGTCTGAAACCGGGCGACCGCGTGGCGCTCAACCCCGAGGGTCTGAAAGACGGGGCAAAGGTTAAGGTGGCGGAAAAGTAACGTTTAGCTCATAGCTCGCAGATATTTTGTCATTCTCCATCGAGATAATTTTGCTACGAGCGATGAGCGATGAACATTCCCGGAGGCTTGCCATGCGTGTGTTTAAAAATGCCGAATTTATCTCCTGTGAAGAGCAAAACCGCGTCTTCCAATACCTCGTGGAAGACAAAGGCAAGATCTTCTTCAGCGGCGACCAGCTGCCGGAAGAATTGAAACCGTGCGAAACGGCGGATTTAAATCATCAATGCGTTCTCCCTGCTTTTGGCGATACGCATATGCATTTCAGTTCATTCGCCTATTTCCACTCCGGCCTGGATTGCCGCAACGCGGGCGATTTTGCTCAACTGGCGGAACTGATCCGCGGCTATATAGCCAGAAGCGAAAAAGCAAAAGTTATTTTAGGCTTCGGCTGTTCGGCGCACACCGTCGCGGAAAAAAGGCTGCCGGACCGGCATGACCTGGACCGGATCACCAACCGTCCCCTGATGATCGTCAAATACGACGGCCATGCCTCCGTCGGCAATTCCGCTTTTATTCATCAAATGCCTTCCGCGATCTGCGCCGATCCGGGATTCGATCAAAACACCGGATGGTTTTATTTGAACGCCTTTTATCAGGCGGTGAATTCCATCACCCAATCCGTTTCGCTGACGGCGCTTTTCAAAAACCTGATTGCCGCAAGCGATTATCTGGCGCGGCAGGGCATCGCGCTGGTCCATACGGCGGAGGGCGTGGGCTTTCCTCTGGATCTGGATGTGGATTTCATGCGGTTCGCCAATCGGGGCTTGCCGCAGATGTTCCGGGTGTTTTTCCAGACGATGGACGTTGGAAAAGCGCTGCGCCGGAAACTGCCCCGTATCGGCGGCTGCTTCGCCAACGCTCTTGACGGTTGTTTCGGATCGGAGGATGCGGCGCTCAAAGAGCCCTACACCCATAATCCGCAAAACCGCGGCATGCTCTTTTATTCTCAAAACGAGGTCCATGGCTTTGCGCTCGCGGCCAACCGCGCCGCTTTACAAATTGCCATGCACGCCATTGGCGATGCGGCTGTCGAACAGGCGCTGGCCGCTTATGAAGCCGCCTTGAAGGATTCTCCCCGCCGCGACCACCGGCACATTATTATTCACGCGGACTTGATGGACGAGGCGGCCATCGCCAGAGCGGCAAAGCTCGGCCTCTGCATCGCCCTGCAGACACCGTTTCTTTATTGGCCGCAGGAACCGGCGCAATATCTCGAGCGTATTCTGGGCAAGCGATTTGCTCATCTGATTCCGCTGAAAAGCATGCTGAACGCCGGGCTGACCGTCGCCGGCGGTTCCGACGCCCCCTGCACGCTTCCCGATCCAATCGCCGGAATATTTGCGGCCTGCAATCATCCCAACGCCGCAGAGTCCGTTTCCGTGCTGGACGCGCTGCGCATGCATACATCATCGTGCGCCAGATTATCCTTTGAAGAAAACACCCGCGGCACACTGACGAACGGAAAGCAGGCGGATTTTGTCGTCCTCGATCAAAATCCCCTGCGGATGAAGGTGGAAAAGCTCAACACCATCAAAATCGAAGCGCTCTATTTAAAGGGCGAAAAATACACCGGGCAGGGGGAGCGCAGCATTGCCGGACTGCTGATCGATTCGGCAAGAAACAAGTATGGCGGATAAGGCGGGCGCCGCCGGAAACAAGTACGGGATGGAAAAGGGCATGATGAAATGATGACTGAGCCGAAAAATACCATTGTGGAAATCAGGAACCTCCGCAAGTCCTACCGCCGGGAAAGCCTGGTGGTGCCTGTGTTGCATGACATCTCTTTTGATATCGCCAAGGGGGAATTTTTGGCTTTGATGGGGCCCTCCGGTTCGGGCAAGACGACGCTGCTCAATTTAATCGCGGGCATCGACAAAGCGGACGAGGGCGCCATCCATGTTGACGGCGTCGATATCACCACGCTGACGGAAACGGAACTGGCCGCCTGGCGCGCCAATTCCGTCGGATTTATCTTTCAGTTCTATAATCTGATTCCCGTGCTCAATGCTCTGGAAAATGTCGAATTGCCGCTGCATTTGACGGCGCTGGCCAAAAAAGAAAGACGGCGTCATGCGGAAATGGCGCTCGACATGGTGGGTTTGGGACATCGGCTGGACCATTATCCCGGAGAAATGTCCGGCGGAGAACAACAGCGGGTGGCCATCGCCCGCGCTATTGTCACCGATCCGGCCATTCTGGTGGCCGACGAACCGACAGGCGATCTGGATCGCGCCTCCGCCGAAGACATTCTTTCCATGATGGAACGCCTCAACAGCGATATGGGCAAGACGATCATTATGGTCACGCATGATCCGCGGGCGGCCGCCCGCGCCCACACACTGCGCCATCTGGACAAGGGTTATCTGAATAATGATACTCTTCAAAATCCTTTTTAGAAACGCCTTTCATAACAGGCTGCGCAGCTCGCTGACAATCCTGGGCATCGTGGTGGCCATTCTGGCCTTCGGCCTTTTGCGCACCGTGATCAGTTCTTTTTACGCGGGCGTGGAGGCGGCCTCAGCCTCTCGCCTGGTCACACGTAACGCCATTTCCATTATTTTCGCCCTGCCCATGTCCTACACGGAAAAAATCCGTCAAGTGGAAGGAGTCATGATCGTTTCCTACGGCAACTGGTTTGGCGGCGTCTATATTAATGAAAAGAATTTCTTCCCCAATTTTTGCGTGGAGCCTGTCACATATTTCGCTTTGTATCCGGAATTTGTCCTGGCTGACCCGCAAAAAAAAGCTTTCCTGTCCGACCGCAAGGGCGCCGTGGCCGGAAAAAAGCTTGCGGACAAATACGGCTGGAAAGTCGGCGATACGATTACCTTGAAAGGAACCATTTATCCCGGCAACTGGGATTTTGTCCTGCGGGGAATTTATCAGGGACGAGACAATACGGTTGATGAAACACAGTTTTTTTTCCATTGGGCGTATCTCAATGAAGCAATCAAAAAAATGTGGCCCGGTTATGCAGATAAGGTGGGCTTTTACATGATCGGCGTCCGCCGGCCGGATATTGCGCCGGATGTCGCCCTCAATATCGACAAGGCGTTCAAGAACTCCCTGGCGGAAACATTAACGGAAACGGAAAAAGCATTCAACCTGGGCTTCATTGCCATGGCCGAGGCGATTGTCACGGCGATTCAGATGGTGTCGTTTGTCGTCATCTTCATCATTCTGGCGGTGGTCGCCAATACCATGGCCATGACCACCCGCGAGCGCACGGGGGACTATGCCATCCTGAAAACGCTGGGCTTCGGCGCAAAAGACATCACCATCTTGATTTTTGGCGAAGCGCTGGTCATGACCATGACCGGCGCATTAATCGGCATCGCCCTGACTTTTCCCGTCGCCAAAGCCTTTGGCGGGCAGCTTGCAACCTACTTTCCGGTCTTTCTGGTCTCCGCTCGAACAATCTGCCTGGACATCGCCGCCGCATTTCTCATCGCAATTTTCGCAGCCATTATTCCCGCGCGCCACGCCATTCGCATCCGCATCGCTGACGGATTGAGGAGGATCGGCTGATGGCGACGCCCTTTTCCTACAGTTTCCGCAATCTCTGGAACCGGCGTCTGACAACGGTGCTGACCGTGGCGGGCATGGCGCTGGTGGTCTTTGTCTTCGCCGCGGTGCAGATGATGGCCGCCGGCCTGCAAAAAACCCTGGTGGAAACAGGTTCGCCCGATAACGTGGTAGTGGTGCGCAAAGCCGCCGCCTCTGAAGTGATGAGCACCATCAATCGCCAAGCCGCCGCCATTGTCGGCATGCTGCCTCAAATTGCCACCGGAAGCCGGGGACAGCCGATGATCGCCAAAGAGTGCGTCGTGCTGATCGCCCTTAAAAAAAACAGCACAGAGCAGACCGCCAGCCATTCCAATGTTATTGTGCGAGGTATTCAGGAGGAATCCATGGCGCTGCGGCCGCAGGTAAAGCTGACGGCCGGCCGCATGCCGCGTCCCGGCTCGTCGGAAGTTATTGTCGGAAACAGCATTGCCAAAGGATTCCAGGGAGTAGGCCTGCAACGGACGTTGACCTGGGGCATGCGCGCCTGGACGGTGGTCGGCATTTTTGACGCCGGCAACACGGGCTTCAGCTCGGAAGTCTGGGGCGACGCGGATCAGGTGATGCAGGCTTTCCGGCGTCCCGTCTATTCCTCGCTGATTTTCAAGCTGCAAAGCCCGGATGCCTTTGACGCCTTAAAAATCGCCATCGAAAGCGATCCGCGGTTCACACTGGAGGCAAGGCGGGAAACAAAATATTACCGGGACCAATCCGAAATGATGGCGAAGTTTTTGAGGATTCTGGGCCTGTCGCTGACGGTCATCTTTTCCATCGGCGCCATGATCGGCGCCATGATCACCATGTACGCCGCCGTCGCCAACCGGACGGCGGAAATCGGCACATTGCGCGCCCTGGGCTTTCGCCGCCGCAGTATTTTACTGGCCTTTCTTGTCGAATCGCTGCTGCTGGGACTCGCCGGCGGTTGCCTGGGATTATTTTTCGCCTCGTTCATGCAGTTCATGACGATTTCCACGGTGAATTTTCAGACCTTCTCCGAACTGGCTTTCAAGTTCACGCTCACCCCCGGCATTATTCTGCAATCCCTCATTTTCGCGCTGGCAATGGGCTTCATCGGCGGCGTGCTGCCGGCGCTGCGCGCGTCTCGCCTGAAAATCGTGGACGCCCTGCGGGCGACGTAGCCATACAAGAAACAGCTTGCGATCCCCCGTTGCGGGTTTAAGGGCCTGGTCCGTGTAGTGCGCAGCTTTAGCTGCGCCTTGCAGCGGGCCTGATAACCCTGCGGGTCACGCGAGGCCCGACCTGCATGATCCGCCATTCACGGACCTGAAGGTCCGCACTACATTAAAAAATCAGGCGGTCGGGCTGCGCCCCGTACCCGAAAAAAAATAACCAAATGACCAAATCATCAAATAACCTATTTACCCGACCGCACCGGCAAAGCCCGGACGGCGCTGTCGATGGAGGGGTAGATCCAGTTCCGCTCGCCATTACTGAAATAGAAGTAGGCAGCCTAGGAACCTTAAGCGATCCGGTGGAACGTTATCTTGTTCTTCCATCGTTTTCTGGAAAAAACCTGTCGATGGTTACCCTTACCTCGTCAAGCCATTGCTTCCGCTGCTTTTCCGTGCTGGTGACGCTCACGCTGAACGTGCGGCGATGAACAGTACGGACTCCGCAGAGACCGAAAACGCAGTTTCGCCAGATGGTCTCAAGCGGGTCGCCAAAAACCTGCTGTTCTCTTTCTGGCATAGTGTTTGATGTATTGAAGACCAGAGCAACATCCGCGGCAAGCAAACCCTTCGGAACACCTTCTCCAGAATCTCCCTCCAAAAACTCGTAGGCCACCCCGGGGCGAATCACCCGATCGATCCAGCCTTTCAAAATTGCCGGCGGTTGTCCCCACCAGTTCGGGTGAATAATAATGATGCCCTTTGCCTGTTGAATTTCTTCGCAGTGGTCTTTTACCGCGACTGACAGAGCAGCGTCTTTGGGGATTTCATCAGCGACAAGCAAAGGGTCGAAGTCCTCGGCGTAAAGGTCATGAAAGGAAATGTCGTGGCCATTTCTTTCAAGTCTCTCGACAGTGGTTCGAGCAATTGCGTGGTTGAAGCTCAATTTATCCGGATGTGCCAGGATGACTGATATTCTCATGGTTGTCTGCGTTTCTCCATTTTTCAAACATCAGCGGAGCTAAGCCAGATTATGCCTTTTTTATTTTGTAGTTAACATCAAACGAATCCATGCCCCGACTGCCTTCTAATTTACCTTCAGTTATTCGATGATGATGATTACACAACCATATACCGTTGGATAATTTATCCGAACCGCCATGTTGATGTGGTTTGATGTGCGCGGCTTCTAATTGTCCCGAACACACTGACCTGCGAATGTCTTCAGGAATATTATTAATTTTGCCAATCTCACACTGAACTTCGATCTTTTGAAGCTTCCTGTTTAACGAAGCATTTCTTGTAAAGACCGGCTTTGAAGGATACAACCACAAAAATAAGTGCCAGCTCTTATCTATTATTTTTCTAATATCCTTTTGGTTAAAGCCTCTCCCTAGAGACAAGACGAAAATGTTCCCTATGCCAGTTTTACCTTTTGCGTCTTTACCGAACACTGAATGCGTAAAACCATTTTTCTCGATTTTATCAAGTTCGTAAAGAAACTCTTGAATATTTGTTTTTTTAATTCTTTCGTTAATGCCGTCTTTCTTAAAACGTAACAAATGCTCATCTCTGTATGATGCGGTATTTCGGATAATGCCTTTAAATACCTCATAGCCAAAATTGTTTTTAAAAAAAGACGTCATTATTGGCGTATGTGCCAAAACGAACAATAAATAGCTTTTCCCATCTTTCTCAAAGAACAAATAACCACTGCGATAATCATTTCGCTTATTGCGATCAGCTTTCTGAAAATATGAGAATGCCGAATCCAATACAAAATACTCCTCGCGATTATTTACTTTTCTAGATATCGCTTCGCGGCCCAATTTATCAGAAACGGCTCTGACAATATAATTAACTATCTCTGGTGTATTGATCATTCCCGTTCAGCATACTGGCATAACGTTACAAAAGTTTTACACTACGGAGCCGGCGTAAAAACTTGGTTGAACTTGACCGGTCACGCAGGTCCGGCAACTCTCTGGAAATTTAATCGTATTGCTTGCTGAAACGGGGAGCAATATGAGGCAAATCCGGTCTTAAATCAAGTGGCAAATCCGATTTTTTTGTTATTCGGATGATGCCATAGATAGAGATCAGAATGGAAAGTGGCGTTCGGAATCTGATTTCAAGACAATATTTTGGATTATGAGCACTCGAAACTGTCGGCGGCAAAACGCCTGCGTTTAAATGCAGATAAGGATAAGGGCGCAGATGCAAGCAACTCTTCCGGATCATGGCGGCAACGCCGGGAAAAACCCTCAATGCCTTGATTGGATTATCCTCACATGATATGTCTTTCGCATGAACAGTAAAAATACCATCATCCAGATTTATGAAGTGCAAAAACCAAAGGAAGCAGAGGCGCTGGCTGATCTGGGAGTGGATCATATCGGGAGCGTGCTGATTTCCGAAGAGCGCTGGAAACAGCCGGCAATCAAAAGAACGGTCCAAACCGTTCAAAACAGCGGCGCTAAAAGCGGTGTCATTCCGATATCCAAAGACCCGATGAAAATATTTTCGGCGCTGGACTACTATCAGCCGGATTTTGTTCACCTTTGTGATGCTCTCTCCCCTTTCCCGGGAAAACAGGCTACAGTTATCAGAGACTATGACGCGCTGCTTACCCTGCAGGTGGACATCAAAGACCGGTTTCCGCAAATCGAGATTATGCGCTCGCTTTCCGTCCCGCAGGCCGGTTTATCTCAGGCGGATGGAATGCAAAGCAACATCCTGCGCTTTGCGGAACAATTCGCGCCTTTTTCAGACTATTTTCTCATTGATACGTTAATTGGACATCCGGGAAATTTCTCTCAGCAGCCAGTGGCGGGTTATGTCGGAATCACCGGCCTGGTCTGTGACTGGAAGATGGCCAAAGCTGTGATCGAGAAAAGCCCGATTCCGGTTATTCTTGCGGGCGGTTTGTCCGATCAGAACGTTTACGACGCCGTTATCTCACTGAAACCGGCTGGTGTGGACAGCTGCACTCAAACCAATGCCCGCGGCAAGAACGGGCGACCCATCCGTTTCAAAAAAGACATGAATAAAGTCCGGCGCTTTGTCGAAGAAGTCCGCCGCGCCGACCGGTTTAGGCAAATGCAGGAAAAGGAAAGACGGCGAACATGAGACTGGCCATTATCGGAGCGGGCCCCGGCGGCCTCTATGCGGCGCTGCGGGCGGCAAAACAAAACATCCCCGTCGACCTTTTTGAAAAAAGAAAAGTCGGAGAAGGCATTGTCTGCGGCGAATGTATTTTTGATTCCCTGGGGATCATGCGCAAGCCGGGCAGAGGGTTGCTCCACCCGGTCGATGAGCTTGTTCTACAGGGCCGTGGTCAATATCCTTTTCCCCTGAGCCGGCATCGAAAATTGTGGATGCTTGACCGCCGGACCTGGCAGCAGAACCTGGCGGCGCGCGCCCAACACCTCGGCGTCCGCATCTACGAAAAGGTCAAAATCACAAGGGAGCGTTTGCAGCAAATGCAAAAGGAGTATGACTGGATATTGGACGCCAGCGGCGCGCCGCCGGTAACATCCAGACTTTACCATTTTTCCGGCGATTATTTTCAAGAGTATCTCCTGTCTTATCAGTTGATGCTTGCGGGTAATTTCGGCGCTCTGGCAACGCGCATCAAGATCGCCTGCTTCCCGCATCTGCCGGGCCGGTTCCAGCCCGCCTATTACTGGATTTTTCCCAAGGATGCCCGCCGGGCCAATGTCGGTGTCATTGTTACGTCACACGGAGTCCTGGGCAGGGACAGTCTCGATTTAAAAAAAATGCTGGCGGATGTTTTACGTGCGGAAGGCCTGGCCGATGCGCCTGTGCTGGGAAAAGGAGGCGGCGTAGGTTCCAGCCGGATGCTGCCGCGCTTGGTTTACGGCAACATTATCCTCATCGGGGACGCCGCCGGACTGACATCTTCACTGCATGGCGGCGGCATCGACATGGCCTGCTTAAGCGGCGTTCTGGCCGTTGACGCAGTTTCAAGGGGGGATAAGGGGACGGCGCGATACAGGATGAAACTGAGCCGGTACATGCAGGAAAAGGTTGAACTGGAAAGGGTTGCCGTTCGAAAAATGAAAACGCTTCATTTTGACGACTTTGACCGGCTGTTGCGCGACATCACCTCCCCAAGCCTTTTCGTCCGTTTCAAAACAGCGTTACGCCACCTGGATATGTTTTATCCGACAGTCAAATGGTTCGGTGTAAAAAAAACAAAACCTGATTGGCCGGTGTAAAAAGGGAATTACAATCATTAGCGGCAAGGATGGTTTATCCGGGACGCAAACACCGCTAATTGTCTTTTTTCAATATCCGTTTCACCATCCTTCCCATATCATTCAACAATAAAGGTTTCCGGCAGAATTCACGGATATTCAGATTCCGGGCATCCTCCAAATTCACGGCATCACTGTACCCTGTGCATAAAATGACCGGCAGCTCCGGACGGATTTTCATCAGCGCCCGGGCCAGCGCGATGCCGGTTATTTCCGGCATGGTCATGTCGGTAATCACGAGGTCGAATCTCTGCGGATTTTCCTCGCATAGTTTAAGTGCCTCAGCGCTGCTGGTTGTCGCCGTAATGGAATAGCCCAGGGATTTGAAAAATGCCCGCGCCATCCTCACCAGCATTTCTTCATCGTCCACGAAAAGAATCTGATCATGGCCCTGCAAGTCAACATCAATCAGCGTTTTTTCTTCAATATTTTTTTTCGCAAGGATGCAAGGCAGATAGATTGTCATCGTCGTGCCCTTGCCGGTAAAACTTTGAACATCAATCGCGCCGCCGCAACTCTTGACAATGCCATAGACAACGGACAACCCGAGACCGGTTCCTTCCCTGGCTTGCTTGGTGGTAAAGAAAGGATCGAATATCTTGTCCCGAATGGCGGCGTCTATGCCGTGACCCGTATCACTGACGGATAGTTGAAGATAACAGCCGGGCTGGAGTCCAGGCGGGATGTCCTGACTGTCCGCTTTATACTCCAGGTTGGAAAGGCGCACCTCCAGCACTCCGCCTTTTTCACGCATGGCATGCGCGGCGTTCGTAGAAAGATTCATAATAATTTGATGAATCTGCGTGGGATCGGCAAGCACGGTTGTCTCTTTCGCGGTAATCGCCTGCTTTATTTCCATGGTTGTCGGCAGGGTGGCTCTCAGGAGATTCAATGCTTCTTTGACAATCGGCCGCACATCCAGGGGTCTGAGTTCCTCTTCCCGCTGACGGCTGAAAAACAGGATTTGGTTGACCAGATTCTTCGCGCGTTCACACGCCTGTAAAACCTGATTCAGATAATCCCGGCGGACCTCCTGACGGCTTTCTTTGATGGACATTTCCGTATAACCCATCATCGAAGCCAGAATATTATTGAAATCGTGGGCAATGCCGCCGGCCAGCGTCCCGATTGCCTCCATTTTCTGCGCCTGACGCAGCTGTGATTCCAGACGCTTGCGCTCCGTGATATCCTGCATCGTTCCTTCATAATAAAGCAACTGGCCCGCGCCGTCACGGACGGCGCGTCCTGAAATATTCACTAAAACAGCGCTGCCGTCCTTTTTTTTAAACTGTATTTCCTGTTCCTGAAGTTTGCCCTGAGTGTTCAGGATATGCAAAAACTCGAAGCGGCGCCGCGGATCAGCAAACAGATGCCCGGCAACATCCGTAATTGTGCGGCACGCCTCTTCGGGAGATTCATACCCAAGAATGCGCGCGAATGCAGGATTGGCGCTGAGAATCCGTCCTTCGGACGTGGAATGAAATATCCCCATGACGGCGTTTTCAAAAATCCCCAGGTATTTTTCCTCCGCCTTTCTGCGGCCGGTGATGTCACATATCGATTCTATGGCGCCGACAACATTCCCTTTTGAATCCTTCAGGGCGCTGGCCTTCCCGTAAAGGTAAACCTCCCCTCCCCGGAGCGCGGGCATGTAAGCCTCTCCTTGCAAAACCATATCTTCTCTTTCCAGACTGACGTACCTGGCCTCAATATCTTCGCGGGGTTTCATCACGAGGTCAATGAGGATCGGACGCCGCTCGCCGTAAAAGGGGATGGCATATTCATAGTCGCCCCTGCCCAGCATATCCGCGGCCGCAACACCTGTCATATTTTCCATGGCCTTATTCCAGGCAATGACTTTGCTTTGATGATCGATCACCAGAGTCGCATCCGGCAGATAGTCAATGATTTCATCCAAACGGCTGTGAGCTTCCTTCAACTCTTCCGCCGCGCGCTTAAGCTCGGTAATATCGGTGGAGATTCCGCACAGGCCGCACACATTTCCCCGGACATCCCTCAAGGGTATCTTGACAGCCCAGTAAGTGCGAGGCTGATTGTCCGCCACGATCAGATTCGCCTCTTCACGCATAATGGTTTCGCCATCTTCAATAACCCGCCGGTCGCTTGCCATGATTTCGTCAACAGATGAGGAGGTAAAGAAGTCGGCGTCAACCTTGCCGACAATTTCCTTCTCCGAAACGCCAAACAGCCTGCTGACCTCGCTGTTGACATACATATAGCGGTATTGTGTATCCTTGAGATAAATATAGGCGCCGACATTATTTAAAATGGTATGCTGAAGCTCCTCGCTTTTCCGGAGGGCTTCCTCGGCCTGTTTACGGTCGGTAATATCGCGGATAATGCCTGCGACACCGACGGTTACACCGTCAGCAATGACCGGGAATTTGTATGTTTCGTAAAACCGTTCCCCATCCTGCTCGAGTGAAACGACGATTCTTCTTTCGCGGATGGCCTGCCGGTCACTTTCCTGACAGGCAACGGCTATCCCGGGCATCAAATCCATATCCGTTTTACCAAGAATTTCGGCTTCACCGCGCCCGAAGAACCGGCAAAGAGCCTGATTGACCAGCTGGTAGCGAAGATCAATATCTTTCATAAAGAACAAATCCGGACCGGCTTCGATCAGCGAGCGAAGTTGCCGCCAGGATAATTTCAGATATTCTTCCGTCTGCTTGCGGCGATTCTCCAACTGCTGCAGCTTGGATAGCTCCAGGCGTGTTCTTCTCAGTTCATCAAGGAGCTGCTCTTTGGTCTTGTCCTTGTCTTCCATATCCGTCCGCCGCGCATACGCATGACCGGGTTTGCTCTAAACCGGTAAATTTTCTTTCACCTGAAAATAGTCCTTTAACTTGAGGTTATCATTATATAAATAGCACGGGAATGTAGTGCGGGACTTTAGTCACGCTACAAGCGGACATAAATGTCCGCACTACGTTCATATGGCTTCGATTTTTCATCGCCCTTTGTGACGGATACCGTCATGTGGGTTTCATAATAAATAATATTGATTTTCAAGTCAAGGAAATCTCCGGACGGCCAATCCTGGCATGTTAATCACAGCAATTTCCTGTCGCCGATGATTTGAGGCAATCCGCGCCCAAAAGAAAAGTTTGACTTCTCCGGCAAAGCCAATATAATTATCGTCAAAAGTTGTTATTCAGCTGAATTCTTCATCATACAGCGGCGGTTTTTGAGCCACCTGATTCACTTTAGATCTCCATTTCAGGCAAGGGACGGAATCATGACGGACATACGAAAGAGCGATAACGATCATGTTCGGGAAATCCAGTCCTTGCGCCGCCAGATAAAAAAACTTCAGCAAGCGGAGAGCAAAAGAAAACTTGCGGAAGACGCGCTCAAGGAAAGCGAGCAGCGTCTGAAAAGCGTCGTCAGCCGTTCGCCCATTCCCGCTTTTGTCATCGATAAAGATCATAAAATTCTCTACTGGAATAAAGCGCTGGAACAGCTGACCAAAATCAAGGCTGAAGACGTCATCGGCACATCCCAGCAATGGCGCGCGTTTTACCGCAAGAAGCGCCCCTGCATGGCCGACCTCCTGGTCAGCCGCGAGCAGGACAATATTTCCAAATGGTACACCGGTAAGTACGTCAAATCCAAGCTGCTGAATGAAGCCTATGAAGCCATAGACTTTTTCCCTGAATTAGGACATCAGGGCAAATGGCTGCGTTTTACGGCGGCGATTATTCGCAACGCCGGAGACGGGCTCATCGGCGCCATCGAAACGCTGGAAGACATTACCCGGCGCAAAAAAGCAAAAGAAGCGCTGCTGAAGGCTCATCAGGAACTGGAAGAGCGCGTCGGGGCCAGAACGGCGGAACTGGCCCAAGTCAATGAAACGCTGCTTGCCGAACTGATGGAGCGTCACCGGACACAAAAAGCCCTCAAGCAGACAACTGATCACCTTTCCCTGCTGCTGGAATCACTGCCGATTATTTCCTATACCCGAAAAATCGACGGAGATTCCGGCATCACGTTTGTGAGCAATACCATTGAAGAAATAACCGGCTATCCGCCGCAATGCTTTATCGAAGACGAGAATTTTTGGATGGATCATATTCATCCGGATGACCGGCCGCGCATTGTCGCCGCTCTCCAAACAGAGTGCGCGCAAGGAACACATCGTTACAGTTACCGGTTCAGAATCATGGATGATTCTTACCGCTGGTTTTCCGATTACTGGCGGATTGCTCAGGTTCCGGCCGGTTCCACCAGCTACATTGTCGGGGCCTGGCAGGACGTCACCGAGGATAAAAGAATCCGCCAGGAAGGAGAATTGCGGCTCCAGCAGATGATTCAAACGCAGAAGCTGACGGCATTGGGCGAGGTGGTGGCCGGCGTGGCGCACGAAATCAACAATCCCGTAAGTTTCATCGCCTACAATGTGCCGATTCTGGAAGACATCTGGAACACAGTGGAAACCATTCTGTCCCGTTCCAGCGCCCACCACCCCGATTGGGAAAAAAGAGGCTTGTCCTATGAGGAAGTCCGCGGAAATATGCGCGAAATTATTCAGGCTTTTAAAATCGGCGCCAACCGGATCAGCCGGGTCGTGACCAGTCTCAAGGAATTTTCCCGCTCTGATGAGACCTCTCAGAAAAAACCGGTTGCCGTGCCCGACGTGATCGCCGGCGCGCTGGTCATCGTCGGCGCGCAGCTGAGAAGAACCGTATCCAAAATCGAGCAGGAAATTGCCGAAAATATTCCGCGCATTTCCGGACATTATCAGAAAATGGAGCAGGTCATCGCCAATTTGCTGATCAACGCCCATCAAGCAATTCCAGCGGGACAAAAAGGCGTTATCACCATCCGTTGCCGCGCCATCAAGCGATTGAACGCCGTCGTCGTCGATATTGAAGACAACGGCAAGGGAATGGAGCGCAACATCATGGAACATATTTTTGATCCTTTCTTTACCACCCGGAGGGAGCTTGACGGCACGGGCCTGGGACTTTCCATTTCTTACGGCCTGATCAGGGAACATGACGGCCTGATCAGTGTTTTATCCCGTCCGGGCATTGGCAGCAGATTTTCCATTTATCTTCCCGTGGACGGCGGGATCAACCTCAGTTTGTATCCCGCCATCCTATGCATCGATCATAGCGTGAAATATCTCAAAGAGCTCAAGGCTAATTTTGTGGACGCGGTCATCTGGCGTTCGGAAACCAAAGACAATCTGGAAGATATTCTGAACTTTTTAAAGGAGAATCCGGAAGTCGATATGATCGTTTCCGAAGTGCGTTTGAAAAGCTTTGACGGATGGGCGCTTATGGAAGCAATCAAGGCGAAACATCCCCTGCTGCCGGTAATTCTCTATTCGGCCGACCGCAAGGCGCTCAACCCGCCGTCCGGGATCAAAACAACGCCTGATTACACGCTGCACAAACCGTTTAACATGGATAAACTTCAGAAAATTATCCACGATCTGGGGAGACAATATTTATGAAAATTTTAATTGTGGATGACGAAGAAGTGTCCCTTTCCTCCATCAAGAGAATTCTCAAATGGCATGGCTTGCAGCATGTCGAAATCTGCAACAGCGGCAAGGAAGCGATCGCAAGGATTCGCCGGGAAAATTTTGACATTGTCCTCTTGGATTTGCTCATGCCTGAAGTGGACGGCATGCAGGTGCTGGAATCGGCCAAACCTTTTTGTCCGCAAACGGAGTTTATCATCCTGACCGCCGTTGATGATCTTCCCACAACGGTCAGAGCGATGCGCCAGGGCGCGTATGATTATCTGGTCAAACCCGTGGACAACGAACTGCTCTTTTTGTCCATTGAAAGAGCTTATGAGCGAAAAGGGCTGCTGGCCGGTTTATCCGTCGGCGCCGGTTGCCCGACCGTCGATATTCCGGAGGCCTTTGCGGATACGATCACGCAAAGCGCACAAATGAAATCTCTGATCTCGTATGCGCAGGTGATGGCGCGCAGCGGCAATCCGATTTTGATTACCGGCGAGTCGGGAACCGGCAAGGAACTGATGGCGCGAGGCATTCACCGGGCGGGGCCCGCGCCCGCCGGTCCTTTTGTGGCCGTAAATGTGTCCGCCATACCGGCGACCATGTTTGAAAGCCAGTTTTTCGGCCACGCCAGGGGCGCGTTTACCGGCGCGGAAGGAAACCATGCCGGCTTTTTTGAACAGGCGGACGGCGGAACGCTGTTTCTCGATGAGATCGGCGAATTGCCTGTCAGCCTGCAATCAAAGCTATTGCGCGTTCTGGAAGATAAAACGTTTACACCGCTGGGCGCAAGCCGCCCCGTGCGTGTGGATGTCCGGCTCGTCTCGGCGACCAACACGGAACTGGACCGGGCTTGCCAGGAAGAAAAATTCCGTATCGACCTGTTGTACCGTTTAAAATCCGCCCACATCTGCCTGCCGCCGCTGCGGGAAAGACGAAACGACATTCCGCTGCTGGCCGTAAATTTTCTGCAGAAGGCCTGCCGGCGGCACAAAAAAAACATCACCGGATTCAGCGCAGAGGCGATGAAGGAATTGACGCGCAGAGATTATCCCGGCAACATCCGCGAATTGTCCCAGATCGTTGAAAATGCCGTTCTGCTGTCGGATGCTCCGGTTATTTTACCTGCCCTTCTGGGAGAGAACGGCTCGCCGGAGACACAGGTTTCCCAGACAATCCGCAGCCTGTGCACCCTCAGGGAAAATGATGCGGCCCATGTCATGTTCGTTTTAAAAGCCACCGGCGAAAACCGCCGCGAAGCCGCCCGCATTCTCGGCATTACGCTGCGGCAACTGCAGCGCAAACTTGCCGGGATGAAGGCCGCCGGCTAGAAAAGGAAGGCCATATGCCGAAAATTATTTCAGTTCACTCCTTTCGGGGCGGGACGGGAAAATCCAATACAACAGCCAATCTGGCCTGTCTTTTGGCCCAGGAAGGCCGGCGGGTTGGCATTGTCGATACGGATATTCAATCTCCCGGAATTCATGTGTTATTTCAACTGGATCCTCAAAATATGGTTCATTCCTTAAACGATTTTCTCTGGGGCAAGTGCGAGATGGCCAGCGCGGTTTATGATGTTTCCGAAACGCTTAACCGGCAAGGCGCGGGAAAGATTTTTTTGATTCCGTCCAGTATCCGCACAGGAGACATTGCCCGCGTTTTGCATTACGGTTATGATATCAATCTTCTCAAGGAAGGCTATCAAAAACTTCTTGACCATTTTCTGCTGGACTACCTTTTCATTGACACCCATCCCGGACTCAACGAAGAAACCCTGATGTCGGTCGCCATCTCCGACGTTTTACTGATTATTCTGCGCCCCGATCAGCAGGATTACCAGGGAACGGCGGTAACCGTGGAGGTTTCCCGGCAGCTGGAAGTTCCTGAAATGTATCTGATTATTAATAAGACGCCCTCCGCCTTGGACCGGCTTGCGCTGGCCGCCAAAGTGGCCGCGACATATAACTGTGAAGTGGCAGGCGCGCTTTCCCATGCCGAGGAAATGATGACTCTGGCCAGTGACGGCATCTTTTGTCTTTGCTATCCCGATCATGACCTGAGCCGGGAAATGAAAAAAATAGTTCAAAGGATTGACGGATGAAGAGGAGCGTTCCCCAAATTGTCCTCATCGGCTGCGGTTTGGGCGTTGTTTATGGTCTGCTCAACGGTTTTTCCAATGTTTTTATGTTGCCCTCCGCGCCGATTATCTCTTTTCGTCCGCAAATCGCCCTGCCCATGATTGTAGGGATTGCCGGGCATCCCCTGGCCGGTTTTATCACCGGCTTTACGGGAAATGTTCTTGGCGACGGCGTTTCCGGCTTTGGATGCTGGAAATTCTGGAACTGGCATATCGCCAATGGCTTGATGGGCCTGATTCCCGGACTGATCCGCTACCGGGGGTCCGGCCGGATTTCTACAGTGCGCGAATTCGGCATTCTGCAGGTCAGCATCATTTTGGCCTGCGCCGCCGGAGTGGGGTTTGCCGTGGCGATGGATGTTTTATTTCTTCACATGACGGCCTTTCCGGCCTCCTGGCATGCCTGGATTCTGCCCGCTTTTCTCACGGATACGGTCAATGGCTTTGTGCTGGTTCCGGCAATGCTGGTTATGACCGGAACAATTTTGATCACGCTGGAGACACGAACGATTATGCTGATTACCGCCTTGCTGATTATCGCCGTTCTGGCCACCGCCGGCTCGATTACCTGGGCCGTACTCGACGATCTTGTGTCTCATGCGGCGATGGTGGAGAACTTTTATATTGCCGCCATTGTTTCCGTCTTTCTGCTGGTGTTCGGTTTTATCGTCTCCATTTTTTTCGTCCGGAAAATGACCGATCCCCTGATCAAGATTACGCGCGCTGCGGAATCCGTGGAAAAAGGCAATTATGATCTTCAGCTCTTAAGCGGTATTTCCGGACGCCATGATGAATTGGGCCGTCTGGCCCGCGTCTTCGAACAAATGGCCGGGAAAGTTCAGGAAAGGGAAAAGAAATTGCAAACGCAAGTTGCAGAATTGCAAATCAAAATTGACCGCAATATGCAGGCGAGGAACGTTTCTGAAATTGTGGAAACGGAGTATTTCAAGAATTTAAAAGAAAAGGCCCGTAAATTCCGGGAATCCTAAAAAAGGAGGAAAACATGAACACCATGAAAGCGGCGTTTTTTGATGGAAAGCTTGCTTATGTTAAAGATTATCCGGCGCCGGAACTCAAGCCCGGATGGGCAAAAATTAAAATTAAACTGGCCGGCGTCTGCAAGACCGATATGGAAATCATGAAGGGCTATATGGGATTTAAAGGTGTCCTGGGGCATGAATTTGTCGGCTTGGTCGAAGCATGCGCCGACTCTCAATGGATCGGGAAAAGAGTTGTGGGTGAAATCAACGCCGCCTGCGGAGTTTGTGACTGGTGCGCCCGCGATCTGGGCCGGCATTGCCCGAACAGGACCACTTTGGGAATCTTCAACCACGACGGCTGTATGGCGGACTTCTGCCAACTGCCGGCAGTCAATCTTTTAGTTGTCCCGGAAGAGATTCCCGATGATCATGCCGTCTTGACAGAGCCTCTTTCGGCGGCCTGCGAAATTCTGGAACAGCTGCCTGTCAGCGGCAGGGAAAGGGTTGTTGTGCTGGGCGACGGAAGATTGGGAATTTTTTGCGCCTGGGTTTTATCTACGGCGGTGGAAGATGTCACAATCGTGGGGCGCCATCCGGAAAAGCTGGAGGCGGCCCAATGGCGGTGCATCAAAACAACTTTATCTGAAAAAGATCTTCCGCCGGGCGCGGATATCGTTGTGGATGCGACAGGCTCAGGCGCAGGTATTGTTTCGGCCATGTCCTTGTGCCGGCCGCGGGGAACGATTGTGCTTAAATCGACCGTCGCCATATCCGGCGACGTCAATCTGGCGCCGGTTGTCATCAATGAGCAAACCATTCTGGGGTCACGCTGCGGCCGGTTCGCCGACGGCCTGAAGATTATGCGGGAACATCCGGATATGCCTCTTTCCCGTCTCATCACGGCCCGTTATCCATTGGAACAAGCGCGGGAAGCATTTATCCGGGCCACGCAAGGCGATGCGCTGAAAGTCCTGCTGGAAATCAATCCTTGAAGGCCTCCGCGGACGGCCCGGAAATCCGTTTTTCAGAGGAGGAATAAAATATCTTCATGAAACCTGATGTGAGCGAGATGCTCCGGAAACTGATCCGGACGCAGCAAGCAAAAAACCAGAGCGAAGAAGTTGTTTCCGAAGCGCCGGGAGAACTCACAACACTGGGACTTCCCCTGATGCGCAAAAGCGATAAACATTATGTGATCGATCTGACAAATGCCCGTGTTTTTCGCAATTTGCATACGTTTGTCCAGATGCTGGCGGACGAGGTGATTGAGCAGTGCGGATTCGGTATTGCCGACATTATGGTGCGGCGCAAGGTTGATCGCAGCCTGACGCCGGAGCTGGCCGGGATCGGACTGGACTGGATTATGATCTATATCCGGCTGGACGCCGCCGACAGCCTGCCTTTTGATCACTGCAATTTTGGCAACCGCATGCAGGTGATTTTCCGGGCCCTGCAAAGCGAAAGGTGGGGCGGCATTCTTTTTCCGGAATTCTTCGGAAAAGGCCATCAAAACGGTCCGAACAATCCCCCGGCGCTTCTTTTTCCGTTTCATCTTCATGACCGGGAAGAAAAAAACGGCAATTATTTTCTGGTGGAATACAGCCGGCCCGGCCGTTTTCTGCGCATCACCATGGAGGACGCCGCAAGCTCCCGACTGCAATTAAAGCGCATTCCCCATCGCGTTGTGGATCAGCTTGTGCGCCCCTCCTATTTTGCAGATATTTATCCGACAGCCGAAAAAATTCATCAGGGAATGCTGCGGGAAGCCATGAATCGCCGCTCTGAATATCAGGAGAATCCCACACGGCTGCCTGATTTTTTTGCCCATTTGCGTAGCGAAGGACTGCCTCATCTGCAGAAGATTTATTTCACCTGGCCGACCGACGACCGGCAGATGCTGTTTTTGGAAAATATCATTATTCCCGATGCGGCGGCGGAATCCCTGAAGATGCTGGTCAAAGAGATTCAGCTTATGGATGATCCCCAAGTGCTGAATTTGCTGGCCAAAGGCTATCTGGTGGAAATGATCGCCGGTTCATTTCATATTTACTTTGACGTTTCCCGTTATGGCGCCTGCCTGAATGTGAGCTTTGATGACTTGCGCACTGCTTTGACCATGGAGGATTACCTGTCCGGCATGCCCGCCTTGCTGAGTGCGCGCGAAAAAAACCGGGAAGCGCTGCATCCGGTGCGGATTTTTCTCATCCACCACATCACAGCGGAAGTCATCGGCCTGCTCCACGCGTTTGCCGGCGCGGGATGCGCGGCGCTGACCACTTTCTTTGTCAAATATGCGGGCGTCGTGCCGGAGTCCTATCTGGAAACGCTGATGTCTGCGCCCCGGGAAAACTTCCAGTTTTACAGCCTGCAGAAAATTGAGATTCGCCGGAAGCTGGCCGGCCTTTATCAGTTGTCTCGTCAATTTACGCCTCTGGAAAACATGGAAGAAGTCAATGACGCCATCCTGGCGCAAAATCTTGATTTTCTCGGGGCGATGCGTCTGGCCGCCGGACATGTTTTTTTAAAAGAGGCGCTGCTGGCCCGCCAAAACAAAGAGCCGCTGCTTTTGGTGGAAGACGGGGGTTATCTGTCGCCGTTGCTCAATCGTTTTTGCCTGGAAAAGAAAACGTTAGGCGAGGTGTTTGGCTATTTTCATCTTTTTCCCCCCGTTGGCGAAGAAAATCTTTCATTTGCTCATTGGCTTGGCCGGAATTTCCTGGGCAGTGTTGAACATACCCGAAATGGTTATGACTACAATGACGAGGTATTCCGGGAATTCGGCAGACTGCAGTTTCCCGCGGTCAGCATTGCCCTGTCCGGCCTCAAAAGAGGCCCGGAAGCTAAAGAATGCGCCCTTTCCATCCTTAACGCCGCGGAGAATATTCTTCATCGGCTGGGCATGCTTTTCTCCCGCCGCACAATCATCCTTTTGGGATCTTCCGGCGCCATTGGAAGTTTTCTGAAGCAGGAGCTGCGGCATCGTGTTGGAGAAAAACATCTTTTTGGCGTGGATATCGCCGTTCAGGAAAATATCTCTCCCCAAATTACAGAAGTGAAAACAATCGATGAGCTGGGAAAAGATATTTTTCAGGCGGATATGTTCATCGGCGTGATTGGCGCTTCTATTTTGCGGCCGAAGCATATTGAGGAAATAATTCTCAACAGCCGTCATCGCCGGATCTTCTTTCTGAGCGGATCAACCAAAACAGTGGAATTTGCCGACCTGCAAAATTACCTGCAAGCTCTGCGCGACGCGGAAAGCCCTCAAATCCGGGGAATTTCAGCCAATGTGGAATTTAACGCCCTGCGCGATCTGCAAACCGGCGTTTTACAGGGTTATGCGGCGGAAATTTCCTTCCTCCAAAATCCGGCGAAAAATAAGATTTTTTATTTGCTGGGCGAGCTGACACCCATTAATTTTCTCTATTATGGCATTCCCCGCGAAATCGTGGATGAAGTCATGGCGCAGTTATTCACTCTTTCCTGCGGTTTTGTAAGACGGCAGCTCTCCGAAAACAAGCTTCCTCCCGCGCTGCTGGCGGTTGACCAGGAAATTGACGGGGAAGCTCACGGTCAGGGAATGGGTGAATAGTGAAAGGGGAGCGGAACGAAAGGGAATATCAGAGAGCGATCTCCGGGATCGCCGCAGATCATATCCGTGTGTGGCTGGACGAGGAAAGCAGCAGTGGCGATTCCAGCCTGATTAACCGTTTCCCCGGGTCTCAAATCCAGGCAAGGCCACTTGCCGCTCCAGCCGCCGCGCCGCCATGACAATGATCGAAACGAGCGCCAGATAGACCATTCCG
>CAZBGE010000020.1:0-34085 GCA_964491435.1 uncultured Smithella sp. | reverse complement strand
TTCCGCCAAAATTGCTTGACACGCAACTGGCTGTCTCTTATACTCCGCGCCGTCACCATGGACGTCAGCAATTTGCGGGAAACCGCTTTCTTCCAGTCAGGCGCAATGAGCCACGGAATCATCAAGGCCTGCACGCAGGCTGGTGTTGCCGTTATGATGCAGGCATCTTGCCGGTAACGGCATGGCGAGGATCAAGAAGTTTCGGCTTCCTGAATCCCGAATTTTTAGATAGTCAACAGTTCATTCAAAAAGATCGGAAAATGATTGTTACCGGTTCCGGACGGCCCCGGCCGGACGGAATCAATTAATACCACAGAAGGAGGACTATCATGGGGGAAGCAGTTACAAAAGAATTGAGAGATGGGGTGGCCATTTTATCGATTGACAAGCCGAAGATGAACCAGTTGAGCGGCGAAGTTTTCGAGGCTATGCGCAAGCAGCTGGACGCCGTCGAAGCCGACAAGACCGTCAGGTGCGTGATCATCACCGGCGCGGGCGAAAAGGCTTTCAGCGCGGGGGCGGATCTGGCGAGCGGCTTCGGTGATTTCAGCGCCGTTGACTTTCTGAAACGCGGCCAGGACGTCTGGAATAAGGTCGAGTATTTTCCGAAGCCGGTCATTGCGGCGATCAACGGGCACGCCCTGGGCGGCGGGTGCGAACTGGCCATGGCCTGCCATATCCGTTTCATGAAGAAGGGTGCGCGCATTGGCCTGACCGAGACGAACCTGGGGATCATGCCGGGATACGGCGGAAGCCTGAGGCTGCCGCGGCTTGTCGGCAAAGCGAAAGCCCTGGAAATGATTTACCTGGGCAAACAGTGCGAGGCGGACGAGGCTCTTGCCATCGGCCTGGTGAACTACGTAACTGAAGGAAACGTCCTGGACGCAGCGCTCGAGCTGGCCAACAAAATCGTCAAGAGAGCTCCGCTGGCCGTTGCGGCGATCACCAAGCTTTGCAACATCAGCCCGCTCATCTCAGCCGAAATGCACCTGAAAATTGAACGTGAAGAACTCGGACGCCTCTTCACTTCCAAAGACGCTCAGGAAGGCATCGGCGCGTTTTTCGAAAAAAGAGAACCGAACTTCAAGGGAGAATGACATATAAGCAGCCCGGTGACAGGTTCGCAGCGCCGATCTGTCACCGGGCTTTCTCCAGCGCAATTCAACAGCATGCTCAACCGTATGTTCCAGCGCCCGCGGCGTGACAAGAGCACCGCCGTTCAGGACCAATGAATCCGCTTGACAGTTAACCGTTTATAGGGCACTTAAACACAACAAAGCAAATTCAAACGGGATCGCCATTGTTCTTAAGCCTCTGTATCTTCGGGTTAATTTATTAGCACGGGGAATTTTCAGAGAAAAAACATAAGGGGGAGATATGTCTGATTCATTAAGGTACCAGGAAGTGTATGAGCAGTCGATCAACCAGCCCGATGTTTTCTGGGGCGAAGCGGCGGAAGCAATCCGGTGGACAAAAAAATGGGACCAAGTTCTCGACGGCGGCAACAAGCCTTTTTACCGCTGGTTTGCGGGCGGAGAACTCAATACCTGCTACAACGCGCTGGATGTTCATGTAGAATCGGGCAGGAAAGACCAGGCCGCGGTTATTTACGACAGTCCCGTCACCGATACGGTTAAAAAGATTACTTACGGAGAGCTTCTTGACGCTGTTTCCAAATTTGCCGGCGTGTTGACCGGTCTGGGCGTTAAAAAGGGCGACACCGTGATTGTCTATATGCCGATGATTCCGGAAGCCCTGATGGCCATGCTGGCCTGCGCGCGCATCGGCGCGGTTCATTCCGTTGTATTCGGCGGATTCGCGCCCAATGAACTGGCGATTCGCATTGACGACGCCAAACCCAAAATCATCATTTCCGCCTCCTGCGGCATCGAAGGCAAAAAAGTCCTGGCTTATAAGCCGCTTCTGGATGAGGCGATCAACATCGCCGCGCATAAACCGGAAAAGTGCGTCATTTATCAGCGTCCTCAGGTCAAGGCCGAACTTCAAACCGGCCGGGATCTGGATTGGGGAGAACTGCTCAAAGACGCCAGATCGGTCGCCTGTGCGCCGGTTGCCGCAACCGATCCCCTTTACATTCTTTACACCTCGGGAACCACCGGCAAGCCCAAAGGCGTCATGCGCGACAACGGCGGTCATGCCGTCGCCCTGAAATGGTCGATGAAATACATTTACGATATCAAGCCGGGTGAGGTTTTCTGGGCTGCCTCCGACGTGGGCTGGGTGGTGGGACACTCGTATATTGTTTATGCCCCGCTGCTATACGGCTGCACTACGATCCTGTATGAAGGCAAACCCGTGGGAACGCCCGACCCCGGCGCGTTCTGGCGCGTGATTTCCCAGCATGGCGTTTCCGTCCTGTTCACCGCGCCCACGGCCTTCCGCGCCATTAAAAAGGAGGATCCCAACGGGGACTACCTGAAAAAATACAATATCGCCTGCCTGAGATACCTGTTCCTGGCCGGTGAGCGGCTCGATCCCGACACATACCACTGGGCGAGCGACATGCTGAAAATTCCCGTGGTCGATCACTGGTGGCAGACGGAAACCGGCTGGCCGATTGCGGCCAACTGCATGGGGATCGAACCATTCCCGATTAAGGCGGGATCGCCCACCAAGCCCGTGCCCGGCTATAACGTTCAGATTCAGGATCTCGAAGGAAAAACACTGCCGGACGGCGAAGAAGGAGCGGTGGTTATTCAATTGCCTCTGCCTCCCGGCTGCCTCCCGACCCTCTGGAAGGATGACAAGCGTTATCTGGAATATGTGACCGAAAGGCCCGGGTACTATGTTACCGGAGACGGCGGCCGCTTTGATCTGGACGGCTATGTCTATATCATGGGACGCATTGACGACGTGATCAATGTGGCCGGCCACCGGCTTTCCACGGGCGCGATGGAAGAAATTGTCGCCAGGCACCAGGACGTCGCGGAATGCGCGGTATTGGGCGCGGACGATCAGCTCAAGGGCCAGGTGCCGGTGGGCTTTGTTGTGCTGAAAGCCGGCGTGGACCGCAAGCCGGAAGAGATTGTTGCGGAGCTGGTAAAGATGGTGCGCAATGAGCTGGGCGCCCTGGCCTGCTTCAAGGAAGCAGCCGTGGTCAAGGCATTGCCCAAAACACGGTCCGGCAAAATCCTTCGCTCCACCATGCGCAAAATTGTCGATGGCAAGGATTATGTTGTTCCATCCACTATTGACGATCCGGCAGTCCTGCCGTCGATTGCGGAATCGGCCAGAGCGATCGGTTACGGAAAAAAATAAATCCCTTTCAGGGATAGCTTATTGTTTACGGGTAAAAAAGCCGGCTGTTTACCGCAGCCGGCTTTTTCCGTACATTTTGATCTGAAAATCTGGAAATTATTAAATAGTTATGATATTCGCAGAACAATACTGGGGATGCATCGGGAGTGGAATTGATAATCAGGGGGTTGGTCATGCCGCAGGGCTCCATCATAAAACGTCAGGAAGAAATATTCAATACAACATCCTCTATCGTGATGATCTTTAACGGTGATGGCGCGCTCACCTGGATAAACGGCGCCTGCGAAAGAACCCTGTGTTGCGGCCTGACTGAACTTCAGCACAATTCCCTACGTTCTTTCCTTGCTTCTCCGGACGTGAAGAAAATGACCTCCATGATTCATCAGACTCTGGATGGAAATTCTCCCGCCCCGTTCGATATGCCTGTAAGATGTCCGGACAACTCCATGAGAAAGATTCGCTGGAGCACCCTGCTGATATGCGATGGCAAGAATCCCTCGCAAAAATACATTGCTCTTTTGGGTATGGAAATCGCGGAAAAAGAATCTAAACCAGCAAAGCTGAAAGAAGCGGAAGAACTCTATTTTGAGAACGCGGGCAACGCCCTGGGCGTTGAGGGGCTGTTTACGGATATGACCCAACGGAAGCTTATTGAGGAAAAGTTCACGAAAGTCTTTATGATGACGCCGGAATGTATTGCCATTACCAGGATGTCCGACGGCATGATTATTGATGTCAACATCGGTTTCGAGGAAATCACCGGATGGAAACGGAGCGAGGCCATCGGAAGGACATTCCTGGAAATAAACTTCTGGAATGATCCGAAACAACGTAACCTGATGGTGGAAGACCTGAAAGCCGGCCGGGATGTCCGGAACCGGGAATTTTATTTCCGGCGAAATGACGGTTCCGTATATCATGGCTTTTATTCAGCTCGCACCATTCAGATCGCCGGTGAGAATCATTTGATTTTTGTTTTGCAGGATATCAGCCAGCGGATCAAAATGGAAAAGACATTACAGAGACATGAAGAACGGTTGCGCGCTATCACCAGCAATTTGCCGGTCACCGTCTTTCAGTTTTACGTCATGGACGGCAGCGGCAAAATGGGCCTGAGCTATGTTAACGGGCGTGTAGCGGAGCTTTTTGGAGTTCAACTGGAAGTGGATGAAATGTTTCCGTTTCTTTTATCCAACGTCCATGACGAAGACCGGGTGAAATTGATGGCTTCCATCAGCGAGGCGGTAAAATCGGTTGCCCCCTGGGATTTCGAAGGCCGGTACGTTAAACCGTCGGGAGATGTGATCTGGTGTCGTGGCATGTCCACTCCCGCCCGCAAGGAAGATCGAATCGTCTTTGACGGGATTTTCCTGGATGTCACCGAACGCAAGCAAGCCGAGGAGATGTCGCGCCTGTCCGAAGAAAAATTCTCCCAAATTTTCATGCTGGCGCCGGAGATGGTGACCATTACCCGGGCGTCGGACGGCGTGATTGCCGATGCCAATATGGGATTTGAGGAAATTTCCGGATGGAAGCACGACGAGGCCGTCGGGCGAACCTCGGCCGACATCAATTTCTGGGTCAATCCCGAAGACCGGGTGCTGATGACGGAAGAATTGCAGGCCGGCCGGGATGTTATTCGCCGTGAAATGCTGTTCCGGCGCAAGGACGGATCTTTGCGCACCGGCCTTTACTCCGCAAGATTCATTAACATAGCCGGTGAATTGAATATTCTCTTTCTGATGCAGGATATCACCGATCAGCGGCGTCTGGAGGAAGATCGCCGGAAGCTGGAACAACAACTGCAACAGTCGCAGAAGATGGACGCT
Organism: uncultured Smithella sp.; assembly: GCA_964491435.1. Lineage (GTDB taxonomy): Bacteria > Desulfobacterota > Syntrophia > Syntrophales > Smithellaceae > UBA8904. The sequence continues at coordinate 28,977 of CAZBGE010000020.1, read as the reverse complement.
ATCGGGCAACTGGCCAGCGGCGTGGCGCATGACTTCAACAATATTTTGACGGGCATCCAGGGGCATGCCTCCCTGATGATGATGGCTTATGACGCCGATCATCCTCATTACCGGAAATTAAGCCGGATCGAAGAAAGTGTCACGCGCGGCGCGAAACTGACCAGGCAGCTTTTGGGATTTGCCAGAGGCAGCAATTACGAGGTAAAAACTCTGTCGATCAACAACCTGGTGCGGAAAACCGTCCAGTTTTTCCTGGAGGCTAAAAAAGAAATCGAAGCTGATTTTCAGCTGCAACAAGATCTTTATCCGGTGGATGCCGACGCCGGACAGGTAGAGCAGGTGCTTCTCAATATTTACATCAATGCCGGACACGCCATGCCCGGAGGGGGAGCGCTTGATATCCGGACAAGCAACGTAACCCTTCACGAAGCGGACGCCGGCGCCCTGGAGGCGCCGCCGGGAGATTATGTCAGAATTTCCATCTCCGATACCGGAACCGGGATGGATCAGACGACTCTCAAAAGGATATTTGAACCCTTCTTTACGACAAAATCGCCGCAGGGAGGAACGGGATTGGGACTGGCCTCGGCTTACGGCATCCTGCGGAATCACGGCGGCGCCATTCATGCCGACAGTGAACCGGGCCGGGGATCCACATTCCATCTTTATCTTCCATCGTCGAAGAAAAAAATTACCCATGAGAGCCGGAACACGCCCAAGGGACTGATTTCCGGCAGCGGGAATATCCTGCTGGTGGACGACGATCCGATGATCCTCACTGCCGCTTCGGAAATGCTGAAAATTCTGGGTTATAACGTCTATCAGGCGGGCAGCGGGCAGGAAGCAGTATCCATTTATGCGCAAAAGAATGAAATGATCGATTTGATTATTCTCGACATGATTCTTCCCGGAATCAACGGCGCTCAGACCTTAAAGATGCTTCAGGAGATCAATCCGCAGGTCCGGGTAATTCTTTCCAGCGGTTACAGCATGCAGGGCGAAGTGCAAAAAGTAATGGAATCGGGATGCCTTGGCTTCATTCAAAAGCCTTATATATTTGCGGACCTGTCCACCATTATTCACCGGACCATCCGCCCCGGCGCGCCTCAGGCGACCTGAGGAAATCGCTGCGATCCGCCCGGGTGTGGAATTATTTGATCAATTTTGCCAGACGGTCCCAGCGGACGCTTTTTTCTTCCGGGTTCCATGACCAGTATAAAATAAAAGCCTTTCCCTGAACGTCCTTTAAATCGACGAATCCCCAGAAACGGCTGTCCAGGCTGTGATCACGGTTGTCGCCCATGACAAAGAGAGATTTCGGAGGAACGACCACCGGGCCGAAATTGTCGCGCGGCTGCACTTCCGCCGGATAAATGGCCGCATCGTCATACACGCCGAAAGAATCGGCATAGGGCTGATCGTTAAGGAACAGCTTTTTGTCTTTCATTTCAATCTTGTCGCCGGCGACACCGATCACACGCTTGATAAAATCCTTTGACCTGTCCTGCGGATAAATAAAAACGACCACATCGCCTCTTTTCGGGTCGGTGACGGGAATGACAGTTGTCCTGAAGAAAGGTATTTTGACGCCGTAAATGAATTTATTGACGAAAAGATGATCGCCTACCAGCAGGGTTGGAATCATGGAGCCGGACGGTATTTTAAACGCCTGGACAATGAACGAAATGATAAAGGCGGCGATCAGCAAGGCGGCCAGAATCGCTTCAATAAATTCCTGAATTTTTGATTTTGTTTTTTCCGGTTTTGATTCTTTTTTCTTCATAAGTTTTAATCCTTCATGCGATAGTTGAACGAAGCAATAATGTGGAGACGGGAAAGGTCGTATTGCGGCGGCAGCGGTCTGAACGGCGCGGCGGCCTGAACCGTGCCCAGCGTGCCGGAATCCAGATGCACAGAGCCGGAAGAAGTTAAAAGCGTGGTTTGCGACAGAGCGCCGTCCGCAGCAATCGATATTTTAATCACTACCACTCCTTCTTCACTATTTTTATAAGCATCGGCCGGATACTGCCAGACGCGCATAATCTTTTTTTTCAGGTCTGCCAGATAAGCTGCGTATTTAATGTCGGAAGAGCCGATATCAATTGTTTCTTCCCTCCCGCCGATTGGCGCCGGTTTTACTTCTTCCTTTTTTTCCGGCGCCTGCTTTTCCTCTTTTTTCGGCTCAGCCGCCGGTTCAGGTTGCGCGTGCGCGATTTGCACCGTAAAAATTTCCGCGGATTTCACATTTTCACGCAAGTCCACCATGCTGCTGACCGTAATCAGCGCGGCATGCCCGACGATTGAGATGAGAACCGGCCATAAAAATATTTTTTTTGAATCCATCTTCATCTTTGTCTCGCTTGGGCGCCAGCATATACGGCATTTGCTTCAAAATCAACAATATGATAACCGGAATTGAATTTTTAGAAATGGCGGAACCAGGATGCTGACGGATGAAGACTACATGAACATGGCTCTCGACGAAGCAGAAAAGGCCTTCACGCAAAATGAAGTGCCGGTGGGCGCGGTCGTGGCGCGGGAAGGCGTCGTCCTGGCGCGGGCGCATAACGCTCCCATTGTCTGCCGGGATTCCTCGGCGCACGCGGAAATGCTGGCCATCCGCCGGGCCTGTGCGGAAACGGGCAATTACCGCCTGACCGGCGCAACAATCTATATAACGCTGGAGCCTTGCTTAATGTGCGCGGGAGCGATTCTTCAGGCCAGGCTCTCCCGGGTTGTTTTTGGAGCGCGCGATCCGAAGGCTGGCGCCGCCGTTTCCCTCTACCAGGTTTTGAATGACATCCGGTTAAATCACCGGGTGGATGTGACGGAGGGAATCATGGGCGAAACATGCGGGGAAATTTTGAGTAGATTTTTTAGGGAAAAGAGGGTAAGAGCCGTAATGACAATTGAATAAGGCGCGGAGAGATGTCTGAGAGGCCGAAGGAGCACGACTGGAAATCGTGTGTACGCTCACAAAAGTGTACCGCGGGTTCGAATCCCGCTCTCTCCGCCATTTTAAAATATCTTGTAAAAACAGGATAGTATCAAGGTATGACCAGCTGTGGAGAGTTACCGAAGTGGTCGTAACGGGATCGACTCGAAATCGATTTAGGGGCCACAAGCTCCTACGGGGGTTCGAATCCCCCACTCTCCGCCATCCATCTCAAAATTTGGGTTGATTCCTGTTGATTTATCCATTAAGAGTCTGTGCCGGGTATGTATTGATGAAATATGGCCGGGTCCCGTACAACGAAGGCTTGTGAACCCCGTCAGGTCCGGAAGGAAGCAGCGGCAGCAAATCCCATCGTGTGTTGCGGTAAACCCGGTCGCCTATATTTTTTAATGCCAAGGCTTATCTAAACCGCATGAGGTTTGTTTGGAATATCTGGTTTTAGCCCGAAAATTTCGCCCGCAAAAATTTGACGACGTCGCAGGCCAGGAGCCGGTGGTGCGCACCATCAGTAACGCCATTGCACAGGGCCGCATCGGGCATGCTTTTCTGTTTGCGGGGCCCCGCGGCGTCGGAAAGACATCCGTGGCCCGGATTCTGGCCAAATCTCTCAACTGTCAGCAGGGGCCGACGGCGGCTCCCTGCAATGTCTGTCCGAATTGCCGGGAGATCACCGACGGAACCTCCATGGACGTGCGCGAAATCGACGGCGCGTCCAACCGCGGCATCGACGAAATCCGCGAGCTGCGGGAAAACGTCAAATTCGCGCCGGCCGCCTCCAAATATAAAATCTATATTATTGACGAAGTGCACATGCTGACGCGCGAGGCGTTCAACGCGCTGCTCAAAACGCTGGAAGAACCGCCCGGCCACGTCGTTTTTATCTTTGCCACGACGGAAAATCATAAAGTTCCGGCGACGATTCTTTCGCGCTGCCAGTGTTATGATTTCCGGCGCATTTCCCTGGGGCAGATTGCCGCCAATTTAGGCAAGGTGGCCCAGGCGGAAGGCATCACCATCAGCGCCACGGCTCTTTCCTGGATTGCCGAAGCGGGCGACGGCAGCATGCGCGACGCCCAGAGCATTTTCGATCAGATCATTTCCTATGCCGGGATGATGATCGCGGACAATGATGTGGAAGATATTCTGGGGCTGGCGGACCGGAAATATCTGTACCGCCTTTCCGAAGCAGTTATTGCGCGCCAGGCCGGCGTCTGTCTGACGATTCTTGAAGAAGCCTATCTGGCGGGCATTGATATGAAGCACTTCTATTCGATGCTCCTGAAGCATTTTCGCAATCTGCTCCTCGTCAAAATCGCCGCGGACGGCGGTTCTTCCTTTGATATTGCGCCGGAGCAGGTGGAAAAACTTAAAAAACAAACGCAAAATGTTTCCCGCGAAACATTGCAGCGTTATCTGGACATTTTGCTCGGTGAAGCCGACAGCCTGCGCCGCAGCCAGGAAGTGCGCATGAAAATGGAAACGGTCCTGGCGCGCATGGCTTACCTGGCGCCGGTCCTGCCGGTGGGAGAAATTCTCGCGGCGCTGGAATCGCTGGAACAGAGGCTGCAAAGCGGCCTGCCGCCGTCACCAGACAAGATGGAGGAGAGGCCTGCCATTGCCGCCAGGCTTCCGGACGATCCGCAAACGGGTAACGCGCCGGGGTCGCCCGGCCCGATGCAGCATTTCCAGGCGCCGGCTGACGGACAAATGAAGCAGGCGGCAAGACCGGCGGCGGGCGAGGATTTGAAAAGATTTATTAAAAGAGAAAATCCGCCGCTGGGGGCGAAGATCGACGCTGCCGAAATTCTGGGCATGGAAGACGGAATTTTAACCATGGGTTTTCCCAAAGGCTATATTTTTCTCGACAGCATTATGGAAAAACCGCAAAAGGAAGAACTGGAAAGAATCACGGGCCTTTATTATTCGCAGGTTATTTCTTTGAAGATTCAAGCGATCGATGTTCCGAAGACCAACGGCAATGGCGGCGGACGCGGCGCCATTGCTAATAATCTGAACGATCTCAAGCGCGAAGCCATGAGCTCGCCTTTGTTGCAGAAAGTGCTGGCCGAGTTTGCAGGCGCGGAACTGGTCGAAATCAAACCAATTACTGATAAAAAACAGGGAGGGTAATCACGTGCATAATATCAGCAACATCATGAAACAGGCAAAAAAAATGCAGGAAAAAATGGCCCGGCTCCAGCAGGAGCTGGAAACAAGAACAATCGAAGCGCAGGCCGGCGGCGGCATGGTCAAGGTGCTGGTCAACGGACGGTATGAATTGGTTTCCCTGAAAATAGAAAAAGAAGTCGTCAATCCTGAAGATATTGACATGCTTCAGGACTTGATTGTCGCGGCGGTCAATGAGGGCATCCGCAAATCACAGGAAATGGCGCAGTCGGAAATGGCCAAGATCACGGGCGGCCTGGCCATCCCCGGCATGGGAATGTTATAAGGCGGCTCATGAAATCTTACGCACAACCTATTAAACGCCTGATTGCGGAACTGGCCAAGCTGCCGGGGATCGGCGAAAAAACGGCGGCGCGCCTGGCCAACTATATTTTGCGCGCCACCCCCGACGATGTGGAAAAACTGGCGGAAAGCCTGGTCGAAGTGAAGCGGAAAATCCGCCTTTGCCGGATTTGCCTCAATCCGAGTGAGGAAGAGGTCTGTCACATCTGCGCCAACCCGGCGCGTGATCAGCATGTGATCTGCGTGGTTGAAGAGCCGGACGCTCTGGCGGCCATTGAAGAAAGCGGCGTTTTTCATGGCCTGTATCATGTTTTGCACGGCGCGCTGGCCCCGCTGGACGGCATCGGCCCGGAAAATCTGCGCCTGGGCGAACTGTCGCGGCGAATCAGCGAAGGCCAAATAACGGAATTGATTCTGGCGACAAATCCCAATGTGCATGGCGAGGCCACGGCGCTCTTGATTACCCGGATGTTCAAGGACAGCGGCTTGCAGATTTCGCGCATCGCCACGGGCGTGCCGATGGGCGGCGATCTGAAATATGTCGATAAAATGACGATATCGAAGTCGCTGGAGTTTCGCAGGGGAATGTAATTTTCTTTACGCACTTAAGGGACGTAACATGGAGACGGAGGATATATGAATACAGCCGTTGACGAAGCGAAAAAAATAATAGAAACATTGCCTGAAACAGCAACCTGGGATGATATCATGTACGAGTTGTACGTTAAGCAGAAATTGCGTTCAGCCCTTGATGCGGAAAAGGAAGGACGGGTATTGCCTCATGAAGATGTGAAAAAGAGGCTTACGCGGAAATGAAGATCGAATGGACGGAGCCTGCTGTTACCGATTTGGAAATGGTCCGGGATTATATTGCCAAAGATTCCGGATTTTATGCTCTTCGCTTTGTGGAAAGGGTTTTTGAGTTATTAGAACCGGACACGAACACACCTGAAAGCCGAGGGGCTTTTTCAAATCGAGGAAGGATCGGATCTCCGTCCGCGCCTGACCGCAGCCAGAGTCAGCCATCTGGCGACGAAAGAGACAAGAGAATTTACCCTGGCGACACCTGCGCAGTTTAGCGAAATCCGGCAGTTTGCGAAATTCCGGCAGGATGAGGAAACTGCCCGGGAGGTGCAGAAAAAGGCGGCTCATTTGCTGACCCGGAAGTTAATCGCAAAGGATGGTCCTTTCATAGCTTATGACGACGGGACCGTGCTGGATACACGAACCGGCCTGATGTGGGCGTCGAAAGACAACGGGCGTGATATTAACTGGCGCAATGCCAAAAGCTACTGCGATAATTACCGGGGCGGCGGCTATTCAGACTGGCGGATGCCGACGCAAGACGAGCTGGCGGGCTTGTATGACAGAAACAAGAAAAACCGTCGTGGCTATGATGTAACCGATTTGATTGAGATAACAGCTTGCTGCCCCTGGGCTTCCGAAACGCGCGGTTCCGAGGCCGCCATCTTCTCTTTCCATGATGGCAAGCGGTACTGGAGCGACGCCTCCGACGCCAGCCACTACCGGGCCTTGCCGGTGCGGTCGGGCAAATAGGTTATTTGATCATTTGGTGATTTGGTCATTTTCTTTTGGGTGCAGGGCGGAGCCCTGCCCGCCGGATTTTTTGTAGTGCGGACCTTCAGGTCCGCGAAAAGCGCGGCTAAAGCCACGCACTACATTTACGGCGTGTTCCACAGGGGCGCACCTAAAGGTACGCACTACATTTGCGGTGGTTTCCGGTTTATGCCGTCCGGGTCTCGTGAAACCTTCAAGTTTATCAGACCCTCTTGACAATCGCGCGGCTAAAGCCACGCACTACGTTGTTATGGTGAGGATTATTCTGGTTTCCAGGCTTCCGTCTGGCAGCCAGTGGAAGTTATTTTCATCCTTTGGTTCGGTCAAGTCTTTTTGACTTGTCCGAGGGTAATACAATGATTGCTGTCAAAAATTGGATGGCGGCCTTTGTAATACGGGCGGCGCGCCTGAGGAATTAACCGTGGACAGATTGTTTCAATTAATTAAATTATGACGAGACAAACGATGGATGCAAAAGTAAAAAAGACAACCCGGCGAATATCCGCAAAAAGTGTTACGGCAGCTGTAAAAAATCTGTTTATTGAGGCCAATACTTCCCTGGGGGCGGATGTTGTTTCCGCCCTGCGCAAGGCACAGAAAAAAGAAGAATCACCCATCGGACGGGAAGTGCTCAAAAAAATTCTGGAAAACGCCCGCATCGCCCGGCACGAATCGATGCCCATCTGCCAGGATACGGGTCTGGCCGTCCTGTTTGTCGAAGTGGGACAGGATGTTCGCATCGCGGACGGCAATTTGCGGGAAGCGCTGGAGGAAGGTGTGAGAAAAGCCTATCAGGACGGATACTTGCGAAAATCGGTCTGCGATCCGCTGACCAGGGCCAACACCAAAGACAACACACCGGCCGTCATCCATCTGGATATTGTGCCAGGTGATCAATTAAGAATCATCGCCATGCCCAAGGGCGGCGGCAGCGAAAACATGAGCGCAGCCCGGATGCTGACGCCCGCGGTCGGCATCGACGGCATTAAAAATTTTGTTATGGAGATCGTGGAAAGAGCCGGCGCCAACCCCTGTCCGCCGATCATCGTGGGCGTCGGCATCGGCGGATCGCTGGAGCAGGCCTGCATACTGGCTAAAAAAGCGCTTTTAAGGCCGGTGGGTCAGAACAATCCATCCGACGAGCGCCTGGTGCAAATGGAAAAGGAGCTTTATACCCGCATTAATGAATTGGGCATCGGTCCCGCGGGACTGGGAGGCAGGGTAACGGCCCTGGCCGTGGCCGCGGAGATGATGCCCTGCCATATCGCGTCTCTGCCGGTCGCTGTCAATATTCAGTGCCACGTGGCCAGGCATAAGGAAATCATCATTTAGGACGGTGAAGCAAATGCATAAGCAAGGGACATGACGTAGTGCGCACCTTCAGGTGCGCTGTTTAAGCGGGTTTAAAAACCCGCACTACATTTTTGGACATTTGAATGATGGAAGCACGAAAAATTAAAACACCTCTGACACAAGAAGTGATTATCTCGCTCAAAGCGGGTGACATGGTTTTACTGAGCGGCGACATTTATACGGCCCGCGACGCGGCGCACCGGCGGATGTATGAAGCTTTAAACAAGGGGCTTCCCCTGCCGGTTGATTTAACGACGGCGACAATTTTTTACGCCGCTCCGTCCCCCACTCCCCCCGGCAGGATCATTGGTTCCATCGGCCCGACGACGAGCTACCGGATGGATGCCTTCACGCCGGCGTTGCTCGAACACGGGCTGAAAGGCATGATCGGCAAAGGCGGCCGCTCGCCGGAGGTGGTGGCAGCCATCCAAAGGCGCCAGGCGGTTTATTTCGGCGCCATCGGCGGGATTGCCGCGTTGACGGCCCGGTGCGTGAAAAAGGTGGAAATGGCGGCTTACGAGGATCTCGGGCCGGAAGCCATCCGCAAGCTTTCCGTCGTCGATCTTCCGCTGGTTGTCATCAACGACTTTCAAGGCCGTGACCTGTACCTTGCTGAACAGGGCAAATGGCGCATCCTTTTGTAATCATTCTTTGTTTTAAAAATAACACAAAAATATTGACTGAATAATTTAACTATATTATGAGAAACAGTCATTTTGGAGCATGAATTAAGGAGACCTAGATCGATGATAGAAGTCAGATGGCATGGCCGGGGCGGCCAGGGGGCGGTAACATCGGTGGAATTGCTGGCGGTGGCGGCGATTGCCGCGGGAAAATATGCGCAGGGATTTCCCAGTTTCGGCCCGGAGAGAAGAGGGGCGCCGGTTGCGGCGTTTACCCGCATTGATGACAAGAAAATCAACGTCCGTTCGGGAATTTACGAGCCGGATGTCGTACTGGTGCTGGATTCCAGCCTGATCGGCCTGGTCAATGTGCTGGACGGTTTAAAGCCGGGCGGCAAATTGGTTGTCAACACGCCGAAAACGCCGGATGAAATCCGCAAGGCCCTGAATTATTCCGGGACGCTGGCCCTGGTGGACGGTACGGGCATTGCTCGCAAGGAGATGGGGGTGCCCATCGCCAACACCACCATGATCGGCGCACTGCTCAAGGTTGTCGGCATCATGGAGCTGGAGGCGATGAAGGATGCGATTGAGCATCGTTTCGGCAGAATCGCCCAGAAAAATCTCAACGCGATGAAACGCGCTTACGACGAAATTCAAATATACAATTAAGGGGTATTTATGGCATTGAAAACATGGAAGGAACTGCCCATCGGCTGCGTTGTTTCCGAACCGGGCAGCGCCAGTGAATATCACACCGGCAGCTGGCGGTCGCAGCGGCCTGTCTGGAACAACGACAAATGCATCAAGTGCGGTGTCTGTTATGTTTATTGTCCGGAAGGATGTGTGCAGCAGAGCGAAGACGGTTTTTTTAAGGCGAATCTGGATTATTGCAAGGGATGCGGCATTTGCGCGCATGAATGCTGGCCCAGGGCGATAAAGATGGTGGAGGAGGAATAAAATGGCAAAACGCATTGGAATGGAAGTGGCCATGGCCGTTTCGGAAGCCGTCGGGCTGTGCAATATCGACATGGCGGCCGTGTATCCCATTACTCCCCAGTCGCACATCGCGGAACATCTTTCCGATCTGGTCGCCGACGGCAAAATAGACGCGGAATTCGTGACGGTGGAATCCGAACATTCGGCGATGAGCGCGGTGATCGGCGCGTCCGGCGCGGGCGCCCGTTCCTATACCGCAACGAGTTCGCAGGGGCTGATGTACATGCACGAACTGCTGCCCATCGCCTCGGCGATGCGCCTGCCCATCACCATGGCCATTGCCAACCGGGCGGTTTCCGGTCCCTTGAATATTTTAAACGATCATTCCGATATCATGCCGCAGCGCGATTCCGGCTGGATTTCCATTTTCGTGGAAAACGGCCAGGAATCCATTGATATGTCCATCATCGCTTTTAAAATTGCCGAGCATCAGGATGTCATGCTGCCGGTCAATATCAATATCGACGGTTTTCAGCTGACGCACATGGTGGAGCCGTTTGAGCTGCCCACGCAGGAAGAGGTCGATAAATTCCTGCCGCCGTTTGTGCCGCACGCGACGCTTCATCCCGCCAAGCCGGTCACCATGGGCGCCTTCGCCATGTCTGATTATTTTGCGGAAATCATGAAAGCCAAGGATGAAGCCCTGAAAAATTCCAAAAAAGTCATTCTGGAAGTCTGGGACGAATGGGCGAAAATGTTCGGCCGGACCTACAAACCGGTGGAAACCTACCAGGCGGATGATGCAGAGGTTCTGATGCTGACCATGGGCTCCATGGGCGAAACGGCGCAGATGGCGATTGACGAGCTGCGCGCCAAAGGTGTCCGGGCCGGTCTCATCAAATTAAGGTTGTGGCGTCCTTTCCCGTTTGAAGAAATCAGAGCCGCTGTCAGAAACGCGCAGAAACTGATTGTGACCGACCGGGCAGTGTCGTTTGGCGGTCCCGGCGGTCCCGTGTTTTCAGAAGTAAAATCTGCTCTTTATGCCGCAACGCAGCGTCCCCTAATTTACAATTACATCTACGGACTGGGCGGACGCGACGTTCCCGTGAACGACTTTACCGGCATGTTCGAAAGAGTTTTGAAGGATACGGAGAACAAGGAAGCAGACACCTATGAATTTTGGGGAGTGAGAGAATAATGAATACCGTTGAAAATTTTGATTTATATGCTCCGCGGCTGATCAACAAAAAAGAATTGCTGTCCCCCGGCCACCGGGCCTGTTCCGGATGCGCCGAAGTGCTGGCCGTGCGGCTGATGTGCAAAGCCCTGGGTGAAAACACCGTGATTGCATCGGCCACCGGCTGCATGGAAATTATTTCCAGCATGTTTCCGACCACCGCGTGGGAAGTCCCCTGGATTCATGTCGCTTTTGAAAACGCGGCGTCGGTTGCCGCCGGCATCGAAGCGGGCCTCAAGGCGTTGCGCAAGAAAGGCAAGATCGACGGCCGCTATATCAAAGTTGTCGGCATGGGCGGCGACGGCGCGACGATGGACATCGGGTTTCAGGCTCTTTCCGGCGCGATGGAACGGGGCCATGATATGATTTATGTCTGCTTCGACAACGAGGCCTATATGAACACCGGCATTCAGCGTTCCAGCGGCACGCCAATGGGTGCATCCACCACGACGGCTCCGGCCGGAAAAGTCAGTATGGGACAGAAAACCTGGAAGAAAAACATGCCGGAAATTCTGGTCGCCCATGAGATACCTTACGTGGCGACGGCCTGCCCCAGCTATCCGCTGGATTTCATCCGTAAAATGGAAAAGGCCAAAAGCATCAAAGGTCCGTCCTATATCCATTGCTTCTCCATGTGTCCGACCGGCTGGCGCTGTCCTTCGCATTCGGCGATTTCCATGGGGCGGCTGGCCGTGGAAACTGGCGCCTTCCCTCTGTATGAAGTGGAAAACGGCCATTATCGCCTGTCCCCGGACATGCCGAAGAAACTCAAACCGATCAAAAATTACTTTAAGGCCCAGGGGCGCTTCCGTCACCTGACGCCTGAGGAAGTTGAAGTGATCCAGGAGAAAGTGAACATCGAATTCAGCAAGCTCGTGGAAAAAGAGAAATTATTGAAAATATGAACTGAATCAGACGGGACATTTCCCCTGAAGAATACCGAGGTGAAAAAAGCATGACAAAAGCCAGTGACATTAAGCTCAAAACAAAGAAAATCGTTCAAAAGCACAAAAGCGACAAAAGCGCGCTGATTGCCGTGCTGCAGGATATTCAGGAAGTTTTCAATTATCTTCCGAAGGAGGCGTTGAAAACGGCGTCAGCCATGATGGACTTGCCGATGAGCCGGGTGTATGAAGCAGCTACGTTTTATACCGCCTTCAGTTTGAAACCGCGCGGCGAGCACGTCGTCCGGATCTGCAAGGGGACGGCCTGTCATGTCCGCGGCGCGGCCATCCTGCAAGACCGTTTTGAAACTACATTGGGCATCAAACCGGGCGAAACCACGAAAGACGGCAAGTTCTCGCTTGAAACCGTCAACTGCGTGGGTGCCTGCGCGCTGGGTCCCGTCGTGGTCATCAATACGGATTACCACGGGCAGATGACCATCAACAAAGTGGATAAAATCATCAAAAAGATCAATGAAGAGGGGGCGCAGTCATGAACGAAAATCCCGATACTCAAGCCCGCCAGATTATGGATAAATTGACCCTGTATTACGGTCCGAAGAAAAAATTCGTCGCGATTTGCGCTGGCACCGGCTGCCGTGCATCCGGCAGCCTGAAGGTGAAAGAAGCCCTGGAAGCCGAGTTAAAAAAGCAAAACATGAATGACGTGGACGTGCTAGCCACCGGATGCCTTGGGTTTTGCGAAAAAGGGCCCATGCTGGTGGTTCATCCCGACAAGTATTTTTATCAGCATGTGAAAGCCGAAGACGTTCCGGAAATCGTTTCCAAGACAGTGGGTAAGGGGGAAGTGATCAGCCGCCTGCTCTACCGCCATCCGGAAACCCAAAAAGCCCTTTTCCGGGAAGAAGACCTGCCCTTTTACAAGAAGCAGCATCGCGTGGTCTTCGGCAAAAACGGCATGATTGATCCCGCGAAGATCGAAGATTATTTTGCCATTGACGGCTATCAGGCGCTGGCGAAAGCGCTTTCTGAAATGACGCCGGAACAGGTCATCAGCGAAGTGAAAAAGGCGGGGCTGCGCGGCCGCGGCGGCGGTGGTTTTCACGCGGCTGTCAAGTGGGAAGGAGTGCGCAAGGCCCACGGCGATCCCAAGTATGTCATCGCCAACGGCGATGAAGGCGATCCGGGCGCTTACATGGACCGCAGCCTCATGGAAGGCAATCCCCACAGCGTCATCGAAGGCATGATCATCGGCGCTTACGCCGTCGGCGCTCATCAGGGTTACATTTACGTGCGCAACGAATATCCGCTGGCGGTGACGCATTTGCATCTGGCCATTGAAGCCGCCAGGGATAAGGGGCTTTTGGGGAATAATATTCTGGGCACGGATTTTTCATTTGACATTCATATCAACAAGGGCGCGGGCGCCTTTGTCTGCGGAGAATCCTCCGCCCTGTTTGCTTCCATCGAAGGCCGCGCCGGAGAGCCGCGCGCCAAGTACGTTCACGCGGTGGAAAAAGGCCTTTACGACAAACCCACCGTGCTCAACAACGTGGAAACCTGGGCCAATGTTCCGCTGATTATCAACAAGGGGGCGGACTGGTATGCCTCCATTGGAACGGAAGGCTCCAAGGGAACGAAAATCTTCTCGCTGGTCGGCAAGATCAACAACACGGGCCTGGTGGAAGTTCCCATGGGCACGACGCTTTACGAAATCATCTATGACATGGGCGGCGGCATTCCCAACGGCCGGAAGTTCAAAGCCGTCCAGACCGGCGGCCCTTCCGGCGGCTGTATTCCGGAAAGCCTGCTGGATATTCCCGTTGATTTTGACAAACTCTATGAAGTCGGCTCGATGATGGGCTCCGGCGGCATGATCGTCATGGATGAAACATCCTGCATGGTCGATGTCGCCCGGTATTTCCTGGAGTTTCTTAAGGAAGAATCATGCGGCAAGTGCGTGCCCTGCCGCGAAGGCATCCGCCGGATGAGCGACATTCTGGAAGACATCTGCGCGGGAAAAGGCCAGGAAGGGGATGTGGAGCTTCTGGAAAAAATGGGCAAGGCGATAGCCGACGGATCTCTCTGCGCGCTGGGCGGTTCCGCCCCCAACCCGGTTTTGAGCACCATCCGCTATTTCCGGGAGGAGTATGAAGCGCACATTAAGGAGCACCGCTGCCCGGCTGGTGTCTGCAAGGCGCTGATTACCTACAGCATCGACGCCGAAAAATGCACCGGCTGCGGCGTATGCCAGAAAGCCTGCGCGGTTAGCGCCATCACCGGCGAAAAGAAGAAAGCTCACGTCATTGACAGCGAAAAATGCACCCGCTGCGGCGCCTGCATCCAGGGCTGCAAGTTCAATGCAATCAATGTGAAGTAGAGGTGAAAGACAACATGGTAAATATGATTATTGATGGAAAAAATATATCATCTCCCAAGGGCGCGATGCTTCTGGACGCCATTCGCGGCGCGGGCATTTCCGTTCCCACGCTCTGTGCGCATGAAGCTATATCAAAATCCGGCGCCTGCCGGCTTTGCGTGGTCGAAATCAAGAAAGGAACACGGACCCGGATTGTCACCTCGTGCCTCTACGGCGTTGAAGAAGGGTTGATCGTAGATACAAAAAGCGAGCGGGTTGTCAATGTGCGGAAGCTGGTCATGGAACTTCTTCTGGCGCGCTGCCCCGAATCCGATTTGCTGCAAAAGATGGCCCAGGAAATGGGTGTGGAGCCACAACCGCGCTATGTCGCCGACACGGACAAGGGCAAATGCATTTTGTGCCGTTCTTGTGTGCGTGTATGCCAGGAAGTCGTCGGCGTGAGCGCCATCGGTTTATTTTCGCGGGGATCCTATAAAGAAGTCGGCACTCCCTACCATGAAAAATCGGATGTCTGCATTGGCTGCGGCGCTTGCGTTTATGTTTGCCCCACCGGCCACATTGAAATGATCTCCACCGGCGACAAGCGCAAAATCTGGGGCCGCACGTTTAAAATGCAGTCCTGCTCCAAGTGCGGGAAATTTTTCGCCCCGGTCGATCAGTTGAAATTTATCAGCAAGAAAACCGGCGCGTCCATGGAAGATCTGTCCGTCTGCACGGAATGCCGGTAAGCAAGAAATAAGGATAAAAACCCGGTCCGCGCAGCCGGGTTTTTTTATGTCTTGTAACAGCAGGGGAATAAGTTTAACGCGCTTTGGGCGCCATGTCCCGATGTCGGAAAAATTTGTCAAATCAAGCATTTAGTGTATTGATAAGGAAATTATATGATTATCCATGCCCGCTCCATATTTTTCTTGATTTTGACTGCCTGTCTGATGGCGTCAGTCTCTCCCGCCACGGCTGAAACATTGCAGCAGGAGAAATGGCAAAAGATTTGTGAACAGGTAAAAAATATTCCGTATCCTCCGGCCGATCTGCCGGCAGCCAGGGACGCAAAGGCCTTGAAGGACTGCGATTCCTATAATCTATACTATGGTTTCTATGAGAAAGCCAATCCGGAAAAGGCGCGTCTTTGCGCTTATGGTGAAAGCAAAGACCTGGGCGACAGTCCTTTTTATGGCAAAGCCATGCTGATGACCATTTACGCCAATGGCGTGGGCGCCAAACGCAACCTTGATCTGGCGTTGAAACTGGCTTGCGAGGTCGAAGGCGCGCCCGCCGAAGTCGAAGGCCGGGTGATGCATCTGTCCGAGCTGAAAGCAAAAAACTGGCGGGGCCATGACTTTTCCTTCTGCGACGACATCACCAGCGGTTACATGCAGGGGTTCTGCGCCGATCACCATGATAAATTCGCCTCGGCGAAACGGGATGAAAAACTGGGCGATCTTCAGGAAAAATGGACAAAGGCGGAGATGAAGGAGTTTGCCGTATTGAGCAAAATCGCCGACAATTATTTCGATATCCGCGCGGATCAGGAAGTCGATCAAACAGGCAGCGGCAGGGCCGCCTTCACGATCGAAGAGCTTGCCGCCCAGAAAGATTTTTTTCTGAAAATACTGGAAGAGCTGGAGCGGCGCACCATGCCCCAATACTCCGCCCGGCAGCTTACGGAGGCGGATGCCCAATTAAATGCCGTTTACCGGCAGATACAAAAGAAGACCGATCTGGAATGGGGCTCCGTAACCAAAGAAGGCATTAAGACCACTCAGCGCGCTTGGCTTAAATACCGGGATGCCTGGATAAAATTTTGTGCAAAAAAATATCCCGGTGTCTCCGCGGCAAGCATCAACACCCACCTGACCCTGCAACGCGTCAAAGAGCTTGAAGAATTTGCGCGGTAACCATATAATGTAAAAAATGAACAATCCGGCGTGGAAACGGGGGCATGTTGCGCTCTCACCGGAACTGACGAAAGGGAATAATCCATCAGCATCTTGGATAATTTCAGAAAGAATCTGGCGCGCCGATCCGCCTTGAAAGCGGCAATCCTGCTCGTCGCCGCAATGCCGGCGTTTCATGTTTTTGCGGGTCTTCCGGATGCATCGGCGTCGCCGGCTAAAAAGCCCCGCTATTCTCATCATGGCGATTCCCGGAAATCACGTAATCTTGTGTTGCGTTCCGCGTCGGCCTTGGTGATAGATCAGAGAACAGGGAAATGCCTGGTTCAAAAACAGGCGGATGCCGTGCAACCGATTGCTTCCATCACGAAGCTCATGACCGCCATGGTTGTGCTGGACGCCAAAATGGACCTTGACGAATCTCTTACTATTTTGGAGGAGGATGTGGACACTCTCCGCCGCAGTCGTTCCCGTCTGCCTGTGAATACCAGCCTGACACGCGCAAATGCCCTGCTGCTGGCCTTGATGGCTTCCGAAAACCGCGCCGCCCATGCCTTGAGCCGGGTCTATCCCGGCGGTATCGGTGCTTTTGTCGCGGCGATGAACGCCAAGGCGCAATCACTGGAACTTTACGAAACACGCTTCGAAGACCCTACCGGTATTTCCACCGGCAACAGATCCTCCGCCCGGGACCTGGTCCGGATGGTGAAAGCAGCCTCCCGTTATAAACTGATCCGGCAATACACGACCGTTCCAGAAGTCTCCATCCCCCTGGGCCGGCGGATGCAGCAGTTTCGCAACACCAATCCCCTGATCCGGAATCCCCAATGGCAAATCCGCCTTTCCAAGACCGGCTTTATTCATGAGTCGGGACGGTGCCTGGTGATGCAGTCGAAAGTTGCCAACCGCCCCTTGCTGATTGCTCTTCTCGGCGCCCAGGGGGATTTGACCTGTTACGGCGACGCCAAGCGCATCAAACAGTGGATGGAAGATTCGCAAAAAGTGCCTTGAAAACAAGAAAATGGAACGTTTGACGATATGATTTTTTCATGTCTGCTTTAAACCGTAAAATAAAGAAGGAGACGAATCATGATGAAGCCAGGCATCAGCCAAATCAGCCGCCGCTCTTTTCTGCGCATCACGGCGGGAGCGGCGGTTATTTCCGGCGCGGGTCTTCCGAAAAAGGCTTTCGCCAAAACGGATAAACAATTGTCTTCGCTCATTGATTTGAGCCTCTGCGACGGGTGTGTTGACCGGAAGGTTCCCGCCTGCGTGAGCGCCTGCAAAGCCATCAACAGAGATAAAATTCCGCAGGTTGCCGAACCCATACCTGAACCCTGGCCGCGCAAAACCGTGGAAGACTGGTCGAGAAAACGCGATGTCTTCAACCGCCTGACTCCTTACAACTTTATTTACGTGCACCGGGCCGAAGTCAATATCGCCGGCCGGAAGACAACAATTTTTGTTCCCCGCCGCTGCATGCATTGCGACAACCCCGCCTGCGCAACCATCTGTCCTTTTTCCGCAAACCATAAGAATAAAAACGGCGCGGTGGTCATTGATCAGGATCTCTGCTTCGGCGGCGCGAAATGCCGTGATGTCTGCCCGTGGGAAATTCCTCAGCGCCAGTCCGGCGTCGGCATCTACCTGAAGGTGTTGCCCGGCCTGATGGGCAACGGCGTGATGTACAAATGCGATTTGTGCTGGGAGCGTCTGGCGGCGGAAAAAACCCCCGGATGTGTTGAAGCCTGCCCGCGCGAGGCTTTGCTTATCGGAACGAGAAACGCCATTGAAAAGGTCGCGGAGAAACGGGCCGGCCGGATGAACGGTTATATCTACGGGAAAACACAAAACGGCGGCGCCGCCACTCTGTATGTCTCGCCCGTGCCTTTCGAGGAAATCAATAAAACCATGACGAAAAAACCGGGGCAGCCGGATATGAAAGTTGATGTGCCGCGGAGAATGGCGGGCACGGACCCTCTGGCAAAAGCGGTTCTGGCCGCTCCTGTTGCGGGAATTGGCGCGGGAATCCTGGGCTGGTTGTTCAGCCGCGGCGGCAAAACGGGAAAGGAGGAATAAGGAGATGACGGAAAAAATATGGGCTGAAAAAAATCTTGTCGTCCGCCACAGCGTTTTAGAATTAATCGAGCACTGGGCGATTGCTCTTTCCGGCCTGGTCCTGCTTTTAACCGGCATATTTGAACTGCCCGTCGGCAAACGTTATTATATTATCAATGTGCCGGGCCTGGGCTGGTCGGCTGATTTTATCACTTCCTTATATCTTCACTACGCGGCGGCCTTTGTTTTCACGGCGGCGGCCATGTTCCATATTTTTTATCACGGCCTGCGGGCTGAAAACGGGTTGCTGCCCAGAAAGGGAGATGTTGCGGAATCAGTTACCGTGATCAAAAGCCTCTTTGGATGCGGGGAAGAGCCGCCCATGCGTAAATATCTGCCGGAGCAGCGCCTGGTCTATGCCGGGATGGCTTTTGTTATCCTGATGCTGATCATTTCAGGGCTGGTGAAAACCTACAAGAATATCTATGCGCCGGATTTGTCTCATGCGGTTCTTCTCTGGGCGTCCTGGATGCACAATATTTTTTTTATGCTGTTTTTTCTGGCTTTTCTGGCGCACATGGCGGCGATTGCGTTGCGTCCGAACTGGCCGATGGTGCGCGGCATCTTCACCGGCAAGGTGCGTCTGGATTACGCCCGGCATCGCCATTCCCTGTGGCTTGCGGAGGAGGAACCGGTTCAGGAAGTTCCAGCGGCGGTTAATGAGACTGTGACTGAAGAACCTGAAGCGACGCCGGCAGTGGAACCGGCCAGGGAAGGCGGCGCGAAGGAAGATCATTTGCCGCCGGAACAGGACAAAGTGGAAGAAAACAAAACAAATTCATAACCAAGCTGAAGGATGAAAGTTTCAGGGATGCTGTTTTTTTTTGAACCGTCAGCGCTTCAGCCTGGACGGAAGATTCCATTTTTTTAGCGTTTCGGCGACGGACGCCGGAACCAGATGTTCCCACGGCCGGTCTTTGACCATCGCCGCCCGGACTTCGGCGGCGGAAATTCCTTTTTCCTCTGCCGTCACGTTCCGCAGGATATGAATTTTCAGGCCGTTTTTCAGAAAAGTATCCTTTTTCCTGATTCCCCAGTCGTCATATATGGACAGAAAAAAGACGGCATCCATGGGAACATAATATTGATACAGATCCGGCAAGTTGATGGGAAAGGGTACAATCGTGAAGGCATCGAGTCCGATCCCCGCTTCCGTAAGAGCCTTTCTGATCAAAATCAGCCTTTCGTAATAGGTGAGAGGATTGGCATCCGCTTTGCTCCGGCCGGAATCGGCTGAGTCTTCCCTGGTCAGAAACGGATCGGGATTGGTTATGCCCACGACAAGATGCCGGCAAAGATTTTTGCCTGACAGGAGATATTTCAAGTGGTCCAGGTGAAGAATTTGAAACCTGCCGTGGATGACGCCTGTTTCATAAGGCGGTTGAATTTGGTTATTTTCTGCTTGCTGCATGTTGCCTCCCGCGAAATTACGCATTAACCGTTCAGTGAAAACCGGGAATAATTTCCGGGCCAGAAAGGTTGATCCTCTTCCGTATCCATGATTCCCGCAAGTTTTACCCGGTCAAGATAGTTGAGGATGAGGTACATCATCTCCTTGCCCCTAACCATTCCCAGAGCGCCCGGCGCGGCGGCGATTTCGTCGAAGGTGATGACGCCATCGCGCCTGACGCCGCAGCCGTGCATTGTCAGGGGAACTGGTTCCCCGCAATGAATGAGCGGGCCGCTGCTGGGCGTGGAGTGGTCAGATGTGATGATGACGAGCATGTCCGGATTATTCAGGAAAAAGTCTATCTCTCTGGCAATTCCCCTGTCCAGGGCTTCGATGACCGTCTTTTTTAATTGCGGGTCTTTTTTATGGGCGGCTTCGTCCGGCGTTTTTGTGTGGACGTGGATAAAATCGTAGGCGCTGAAAGCGTCTCTGGCTTGCGCCAAACGTCCGGCCAATTCGATTTCGGGATCAGGAGATTCTGCTCCCCTGGCGAAATCCATGCCGAGATAGTTGCACATGCCCTTGAAAAGAACGCCTGAAGAAATCGAAAGCCCCTTCAGTCCGTAGCGCGCGGAAAAGGAGGAGATGCTTTTCCACCGTCCCGCCCTTTGCGTGACCAGACCGTTTACGGGATCAAGGCCGGATTTCATCCTTGCCTGATTTACGGGATGACTGTTTAACCGCCTGTATATCTTGATCAGATAATCCGCAAGAGCTTGCGCCGTTTGCCGGGCCGCCTCGTCATGAGCGTATTGCTTCCAGGGCGTAACCTTCATCAGGGGCCACCCGTCCGTCATGTGGTTCGTGTCGGTGATATAAGGGCTGACATTCCCCTCCATCGTCAGGACGCCAAAGAGTCCCTTGATGTGGTGGAAGCGAATCCGGATGCGGTTTTGCGAATCCTCAGTGATGGCGGGAAGAATGGCGGCGATATCTGCGGGGGACGCCTTGGGCGTATCCCGTTTTGTAAAGAGAAACCCTTGATCCTCGTACAAACTTGCCAGGTGAGCCAGAAGAGCCACATCCTTTTCGGAAAGATTAATGCCTGCCCCGATGGCTTCCAACGCTCCGCGTCCTGGAAAGTCATCCGGATCAAACCCGAAAATAGCGAAATGGGCGTTTTCGCTGGGAAGCGCCTGACCAAGACATGCCGCGTGGTAAAGTCCGTTTGCTCCCTCGCGGGCAATGCGATCCAGGACGGGGGTGCGGGCGGCTTGAAGAGGGGTTTGCCCGCCAAGGGAAGGATAAGAGCGGTCGCCCAGACCGTCCAGAATGATCAGCAGACATTTTTTCACGCGCTACCGTCCCCGTTTGCCAACAGACAATGGATTCTGCAAATCCGCCGCCCATTCCATATTATTATAAACATCTTAATATTATTCCATAAATCGATTGGCATTATGTCAGAATAACCAATATATAGTCAATATGATTTTTGACCTTCATGTCCATACCGCCTATTCGTCATGCAGCAATCTGCGGCTTGACGATATTCTCAGCCAGGCCCGAAGCCGTGGTCTGGATGGGATTTGCATTACGGATCACAACACCATGGATAGCCGCCGGGAATTGCCGGAAGGAATCCAGGATAACGGTCTGTGTGTGCTTATTGGCATGGAATACGATACGCCGGAGGGTGATTTTCTTCTTTTTGGCTCTTTTGATGACCTGAAGCCCGGTTTATCCGCCCGCGAACTCCTGATGATCGTTGAAGAAAAGCGCGGGGCCGTCATCGGCGCGCACCCCTTCAGAGAGGGAAGATCTCTCCGGGAAGACATTCTCGGCCAAGGAGGATGCCGCATCATCGAGGGGCTCAATGGAAGGAATTCCCAGGCGGAAAACCGGAAGGCGCAAAGTCTGACCCTGCGATTCCCGCTCTTCCAGTGCGGAGGCAGCGACGCTCACAGCCTGGAGGAATTAGGCGGAGTGGTGACTTGTTTTGCGGAGCGCATCTCCAGCCGGCAGGAACTGATTTACGCCCTGAAAAGCGGCAAGTATTATCCTGCAAAAAACAATCGTTTTGCCGCAAGACCTTACCAGGACAGGCATCATCTTGAAAATGCTTCAATATTTTAATTATTCCGTCTGCCATCTATTCCAGATGAAGCGGCCCGGCGGCGCAGCTTACGGGACCAGACCGTCTTGAGGATATTGCTCCTTGAGCATGTCATAGTTGTTATAACCTTTCCGTATAACCTCCGCTTAATTATTCCTTATAGTAATTTGACTTATTTATATTGGTCATATATACACCCGGTAGTTGGCTGAGTCATATTTAATGGAAGGAGAATATATGACTGAAAATTTAAAAAATCAGGAATGGGAGCCGAAAATTGCGGCCATCGTCTGCAACTGGTGTACGTACGCGGGAGCTGATCTGGCGGGTATCAGCAGAATTCAGTATCCGCCCAATGTGCGTATCATCCGTGTTCCCTGCACGGGAAGAATAAATCCCTTTTACATCGTCAAGGCCCTCCAGGAAGGCGCCGACGGTGTGCTGGTTTCCGGTTGTCATCCGGGTGAATGCCACTATATATCAGGAAATTTAGTGGCGCGGCGCAAATTTGCAACGTTAAAAAGTTTCCTGAATTACATCGGCGTGGAAGGGGACCGCACCATGTTTACCTGGGTGTCCGCATCTGAAGGCGACCGTTTTGCTCAGGTCATCAGGGGCGTGACGGCCAAGGTCAAGGCGCTGGGACCGGCCAATAAAATGATTAAAAAGCTGTAAACAGAAACCATACGGCCACACAACAATAAGGAGAAATAAATGCTTACCGTAACGGACAAGGCATCAGAAGTCATCAGGGATTTCTTAAAGGACAAAAAAGCGGACGCGCCGATTCGCATTTTATTGAACATGGGTTGTTCCGGTCCCTCTCTGGGGATGGCGCTGGATGAAAACAGGGATGAAGCAGATGAACTGATTCCGGTGGGTTCAACAATGTTTGTCATTGAAAAAGATCTTTTAAACCGGGTCAAACCGATCAACATCGACTTCATTACAACGCCTCAGGGAGCGGGTTTCAAGTTGACATCCAGTTTGCCCGAAGGCGGCGGTTGCGGTTCCTGCACTTGTCATTAATTTTTGGGGGAGACACGATTTTCCTGTCTTGGGTATCATGACGAAAAACAAACCGAAGACAAAAAAGCTTGCCGGCGCCGGCAAATTACCTGCTGGAGAAAAACCTCCCGGGGCAATTTTATGTCTGAATGTGGATATTGAAAAATATTTTGAACACATGGCGCTTGAATCAGATTATTTAAAGATTCTCCTCTTCAAAACTCTCTTGAAAATTGTTCATTCCGGCTTTCGGCAGGATTTATCATTTGGATCGGTTATTGAAGGCAATACTTTTTCCGGTGGAGCTGCGGAAGTCACTAAAAATCACTGTATTCGCATCAATTCTGACCGGTTGAAAAAATATCAGGAAACTGTTGCGATGGCTCTGATTGCCCATGAACTTGCTCATGACCATCTCAAGCATTTTACCATCTGGAACAACAATTTAGACAATGAACACAAAGCCGATCATCTGGCAAAGGAATGGGGATTCGATATTGACCTGTTTCGCAGGATCTGCGGTCCCCCTGGCATCAATAGCCGGTTAATGCAAATAGCGATCATCAATAAAACATGCCTGCACGGTATGCCGCAATCGAGATAGATGAAAAAGGAAAAAGGTAATGTCCATTTTATTTAAAAACTATCGCATATGAACTATCGCCGGTGAACCAGTATGGTTCCTAAGCGATGGGTTCGCCGCTTCTTTCCTCCCGCAGACCAGCTAGCTTCCAACCTTTTCTGCCAGGGAAGGACGGCAGTTGAAAGGAAGGAGGCTAAGTTTGGTTGTCAAAATCCAAACCCGCATTTCAAACAAAATCATGACGCAGTCAATTTTATCTTCGTGAAGACGATTTTGGGGAGAAGCGCACCTGTTTGTCTGCAATGCACTGAGTTAAGGCATGATCAAAACATATAATTTTTAACTAATTTACAGGAGATGATGAACATGAGTGATACATTTTTATTAAACGGGAAAGAAACGCCTTATCAGCCGGGTCAGAAGATTCTGGAAGCCGCCCAGGACGCGGGAATTGAAATTCCCACCCTGTGCCATTTAAAAGGAGCAGCGCCGACCGGCGCTTGCCGGATCTGCTGCGTGGAAGTCAAAGGAGCGCGTTCACTGATTGCCGCCTGCTCCACACCGGTTACGCCCGGGATGGAAGTAGCGACGGATACGGAACTGGTTCACAAAGCGCGAAAAATGAATATTGAGTTTTTACTGTCGAGCGGCAAACACAATTGCCTGACGTGCGAATCGAACGGCAACTGCCACCTGCAGGATTTAACCTACTACTACAAAATCACCAAATTACTATTTCCGGAAAAAGACAAAAAGGATATTTACCCCACGGAAGACATCAATCCTTTTATCGTGCGCGACTTCAGCCGCTGCATTCTCTGCGGCCGCTGCGTGCAGGCCTGCAATGAAGTGGTTGTCAACCGCGCGATCTCGCAGGGCTATCGCGGCAAGAAAAGCAAGATTGTCACCGGCGGCGATCTTCCTTATGACGCTGACGAAAGCGAATGTGTTTTCTGCGGCCAGTGCGTGCAGGCGTGTCCGGTTGGCGCGCTGACGGAGAAAAAATGCAAGGGACTGGGACGCGCCTGGGAAGTTAAAAATATCCGGACGACCTGCCCTTACTGCGGCGTCGGCTGTCAGCAGATACTTAATGTGAAGGGTGAGCAGATCGTGAAAATTACTGCGGCGGAAGATGGCGCGCCGAATTACGGGAAATTATGCGTCAAAGGCCGTTTCGCCTACGATTTCATTTACTCCAAAGACAGGCTGACCACGCCGCTGATTCGCGAGAAAAACGGCGAGTTCCGCGAAGCCTCCTGGGATGAGGCCCTCGATCTGGTGGCCGCAAAGTTTAAGGAAATCATTGCCCAGCACGGGCCGGATGCCGTTGCCGGCATCAGTTGCGCGCGCAGCATCAATGAAGATTCCTACAACATGCAAAAGCTGTTCAGGGCCGTCTTTCAGACTAATAACATTGACCACTGCGCCCGCGTTTGTCATGCGCCGACCGTCGCCGGTTTGGCTGCTTCTTTCGGATCGGGCGCCGGCACCAACTCCATCGCCGAGTATAAAGACGCCAAAATGTTCTTCTGCATCGGCACCAACATGACGGAAGCTCATCCCGTGGCCTCCTACTATGTCAAACAGGCAAAATTAAAGGGTGCAAAACTAATTGTTGCCGATCCCCGCTGCCATGAACTGGCAAAAATGTCCGATATTTTCGCCCAGATCAAGGTCGGCTCCGATGTGGCTTTCCTCAACGGCATTATGAATGTTCTGATTAATGAAGATCTGTATGACAAAAAATTCGTGGCGGAGCACTGCACGGGATTCGATGAACTCAAAAAAGCGGTCATGAATTATCCGCCGGAAAAAGCGGCCGGAATATCCGGCGTACCGGCTGAACAAATAATTCAAATTGCTCATGAAATGGCCGCCACCAGACCGTCGATGCTGATTTATACGCTGGGCATCACGGAGCATTCCTGCGGCACCAACAACGTGATGTCCTGCGCCAACCTCCAGATGCTGCTGGGCAACATGGGCGTGGAATTCGGCGGCGTCAATCCGTTGCGCGGCCAGAACAATGTGCAGGGCGCCTGTGATATGGGCGCATTGCCGGTTGTTTTTGCGGGTTATCAGCGCGTGGATAATGCCGAAGCGCGGGAAAAATTCCAGAAAGCGTGGAATGTTCAGTCTCTTCCGGACAAGCCGGGATTGATGATCAACGCCATGCTCGAAGGGTTGCTGACTAAAAAAGTACGGGCGCTTTGGGTTTTCGGAGAAAATCTGGCCAATGCCGAGCCCCATATCGGCCACACTGAAAAATGTCTGGGTTCCGCCGAGTTCTTAGTGGTTCAGGATATTTTCCCCAACGAAACAACAAAATTTGCCCACGTGATTCTGCCTTCCGCGTCCTGGTGTGAAGACGAAGGAACCTTTACCAGTCTGGAGCGGCGCGTCAGCATGGTCAGAAAGATTAAAACCCCTCCGGGCATTGCCAAACCAAACTGGTGGATCTTCAAGGAACTGGCCCGGAAAATGGGGCATGACTGGGAATCCAACAGCGGGCGCGACATTTGCGACAAGGAACTGGCCGTGCTGTGTCCGATGTTCAAAGGGATACTGTTTGACCGTATTGAGAAGGATGGACTGCAATGGCCATGCCCTGGCGAAACGCATCCCGGCACACCCATTGTTCACAAGGACGGGAAATTCACCCATGGGAAAGGAATACTCAAAGGCCTGGAATGGACGCCGCCAGAAGAAGTTGCCGACAAGGATTACCCGCTGGTGTTGAGCACTGGGCGCAGGCTTTCCCAGTATCATACGCGAACTCAGACCGGACGAAGCGGCATGGATGCCATTTACAAACGGGAAACGGCCGATATTTCGATTGCTGATGCCAGCGAGATAGGCATAGAAGACGGAGAAATGATTCTTGTCAAATCCCGGCGCGGCAAAGTGACCGTCCCCGCACGCATTACTGATGAAGTTCCCCGGGGCATGGTCTGGATGACGTTCCATTACCGCGACGGCAACTGCAACTGGCTGACGAACAATGCCTATGATACGATAACCAAAACGCCTGAATTCAAGGCCTGCGCGGTAAGGATTGAAAAACTTAAATAACAGAGGCAATCAAAGATGTCCCGCGGCGGAGCGGGACATCTTTGACAATGCCGTTTTAAAATATCTTAAAATAATAGCAGGAATACAAAAAGATACGTTATGAACAATGTTAATTCTGTTGAAAAATCGCCCGTCAATGACGGCGCTCACCGGAAAGAAAATCCTTTTGTGTTAATGGTGGAAAAAACTTTTATCGATTGCGGTTTCCAGCCTCCGCGGCGGGCAGAAGTTGCCGGCATGCTGAAGATGGAGAGAAAACAATTTACGCAAGCATACAATTATCTGCGGCAGTCGGGACGGCTGGTCTGTATCAATGCGGATATGATTATTCATAAAATACATATGGAGCATTTGCTCAACACTCTGCAAGATTTTTTCATCCGGAAAGATATCCTGACCCAGCAGGACATGAGAGAAATGTTCGGCTTGACACGCAAATACGGCATTCCGCTTATGGAGCACCTGGACAATATTCATTATACCGTCCGCAGCGCCGAGGGCAGAAGGTTGTACCGCAAAAAAACTGCTGCCGTAATTTCAAGGCAGGAGTTTAATGTTTTGTCTGGGCGTCCTTCAACTCCAGCTTTGCCGCGAGCATAGCTTTGCGCGCGTCAGACGTTCCCCAGCCGTAACCGGGCGGCAGGAATTCAGCCCGGCAGTGCTGATAGGTGGTGATGTTCTCCGTTGGTTTTTTGCCAGGGCTGATAATGAATATTTCCCGGGCGGTCATGCCGGCGGCGCACCTTACGGGACCAGACCGTCTTGCGGATCTTGCTCCTGGAGCATGTCATAAATGATTCCGGCTGCATCTCCTACCGCTTGGGAGCAAATGATGTAATGATGCTTTCTTTGCGCAACACCGGTTTCCGTGGCATATTTTTTCAGCAATTCAGCGCAGTTGCTGGTTTGATAAATTTCTTCGAACAGTTGATTGAATTTGCGCACTTTTTGATACGCCGCCAGTTTGGTTTCCATATCCGCGGGATTGGCGTTGCCATACGCCAATCCCAGCACCATGAAACCGCCAGTGACCGCGCCGCACTTCTCCCGCAGCCTGCCCATGCCGCCGCCAAAGGTTGATGAAATCAGTTTGGCTTGTTCTTCATCCATGCCGAACTGGCCGGAAAAAGCCAGTAATACCGCCTGAGAACAGGCATAACCCTGGTCGAACAACGACAAGGCGCGCTGGACAGCTTCCTGTTTCGTCATCAGTTTCATCCCCGTTTTAGTAAATGTGCCAGTTTCCAGCGTCATCACACTGTCCGCGCCTGGGGTAATAAAATGCGCCCTGGCGGGTTAAAGTTTACAGATGTTCCAGAAGAGATGACGAGCCGCTCAAAACCATATACAAAATAAAAAAGATTCCCACGGCAATGCGGTAGTAACCGAATGCCTTGAAGCCATGGTTTTCCACAAACCGGATAAATACTTTCACCGCCAGCCAGGCGGAAAGAAAAGCCCCGGCAAAGCCGATGGCCAGGAGCAGATACTCGCGGGAGGAAAAGGAGGCGTCGGTTTTGAGCAGGTCATAGCCGGTTGCCGCGCACATGGTGGGCACAGCCAGCAGAAAGGAAAACTCGGTCGCCTGTTTCTTGTTGAGCCCGTTTGCCACGCCGCCGATAATGGTTGCCGCGGCGCGGGACACTCCCGGAATCATGGACACGCACTGCGCCAGCCCGATAAAAAAGGCGTTTTTGCAGGAGATCTCTTCGAGTTCTGTGTAGCGGGTTTCGCGGGTCACCACCCATTTGTCAATCAGAATTAAAATGACGCCGCCGATAATCAGCGCCAGCGACACACCCAGCGGATTGAACAGGTAGGTCTTGATGGTTTTATAGGCCAGGAATCCCACAATCGCGGTGGGGAGGAAAGCGATGGCCAGTTTGATGTAGATGGCGACGCCCCGAATAAAGCGCTTGTAGTAGAGCATGACAATGGCCAGGATGGCGCCGATCTGAATGGCGATTTCAAAGGTTTTCACAAACGCCTGATCATGAATTTTCATGATGGAGGAAGCCAGAATCATGTGGCCGGTTGATGATACAGGCAAAAATTCGGTGACGCCCTCGACAATGGCCAGAATGATCGTTTGCAGAATATCCATATCGTTTCCCCCGGTGAAATCAGGGTTTTCCTCTATTATGGATTGGCATGAGAAACAAGCATTTTCTAAAAATCGGGGGACATAACCTTAAATTACTTGATGAAAATCACGAAAAGATTAAGACACCGGCATACTGAGAATGTCAAGAGCCGTTACCGCAGATTTTTCTCATCATGACATGCAGCGGGGAGTCCGGGCCATGGATATCTTTGTCGGTGCCGCAGATCGGCGCCAATAGAGGCAAAAAAGAC
>CAZBGE010000019.1:0-35238 GCA_964491435.1 uncultured Smithella sp. | reverse complement strand
CAATGATACTCGGTATAGATGTTGGTGGAACCCATACAGACGCCGTCCTGATTGAGAATTTTCAACTGATCAAGAAAGTCAAGGTGCTGACAAATCAAACAAATATTATGGCCTCGCTTCTGGAAACAGCCAATTTGCTGATTTCTGACGAAAATATCAATCATATCGAGCGGATTGTCTTGAGCACGACCATCTCTACCAATGCCATTGTCCAGAATAAAATCAACCGCGTAGCTATGATTCTCCTCAGCGGACCTGGCCTGTCGCCAGCCACCCTGAATCTGGGCGAGGACGCTTATTTCGCCAAAGGCTATGTGAATCACCGCGGCATCCCCGTTCATGGATTGAGCCGCCGGCAATTGGCGCATATCAGCCATGAGATATCCGCAAAACAAATTAAACACATTGGAATCGTTGGAAAATTTTCAAGCCGCAATCCGCAGCAGGAACTGGATACGGCCGAACTTCTGCAGGAGCCTTCCCGCATGATGTTCTTAGGCCATACTCTGTCCGGACAATTGGGCTTTCCGCGACGCATCGCCACAACCTATCTCAACGCGGCTATCCATGATATCTACTGTGGTTTTGTACAGGATGTTCAGAAGTTTATAGAAAAAATCGGCGTAAATATTCCCGTTTATATTCTGAAGGCGGATGGCGGCACAATGCTCCTTAATCAATCCCTCGCCTGTCCCGTGCAAACCATTCATTCCGGCCCCGCGGCAGGCATTATGGGTGTTCTGGCGACAGCTTCCATTAAAGAGGACGCTGTGGCTCTGGACATCGGCGGCACCACAACTGATATTTCTGTTTTTGCCGACGGAGTCCCCCTTCTTGAACCTTACGGCGTGACGATTAACGGCCGTAAAACGCTTATTCGGGGCCTCTATACCAAATCCATCGGAGTCGGCGGCGACAGTGTTGTTAAAGTTGAAAAAGGACATATCATTATTGGTCCGCAACGCGAGGGTCCGGCCTTTGCGTTGGGTGGACCTTTCCCCACACCGACAGACGCCATGATTGTGGAAGGAATTGTCGATTTCGGCAACCCTTCCAAAGCCAGGGATGCCATCGCCAGAATCGCCGGATTATTAAACATGGATGTCCAGGACGCAGCGCACGCTGTTGTTGAAAAAATGGCCGCCATGATTGCCGGCAACGTGCGGAAAATCCTGGCGGAGATCAACAATAAACCAGTTTATACCATCCATGAATTGCTGGAAGGTAAAATTATTCAACCTAAAATGCTTTGCGTGGCGGGAGGTCCCGCCGCCGTCGCCCCCGTGATCGCCCGCAATCTGGGCTATCCTTACTCCATTCCGGAACACTCGGAAGTCGCCAACGCACTGGGCGTGGCCCTTTCCCGGACAACCGCGGAAATAACGATTCTGGCGGACACGGAAAAAGAGGAGCTGATCATCTGCGAAGAAGGATGCGTTCAAAGCATTCCCCGGAAATTTTCTCTGGATGACGCCGTTGAAGCCGGTAAAAATGCGCTTCGTGAGAAAGCCGTCCGGATGGGCGCCAGGGCGGAGGATATTATCATGGAAGTAACTGAATCACAGTCGTTCAATATGATTAGAGATTTTTACACAACGGGGAAAAATATCCGCGTGAAAGTACAAATAAAACCCGGTCTCATATCCGCCGGCACGGAAAGGTAATAACACATGCCAAAAAAGTTAAAGAAAACAGGTCTCATATTTTTTCCGGCATTTGACTGGGCCA
The DNA here is from genome assembly GCA_964491435.1 of uncultured Smithella sp. GTDB lineage: Bacteria > Desulfobacterota > Syntrophia > Syntrophales > Smithellaceae > UBA8904. The sequence continues at coordinate 33,510 of CAZBGE010000019.1, read as the reverse complement.
TCTCCGCCAACCATCCGGAACGCGAGGAAAGACTGCTCTACACACAGGATCAGGTCATGGAAGAGGGCCTGCTGGATTTTCCCAATATTCTGGAATACAAACCGGGCGTCGCCACCTATCACGAAATCAATCGCTGCCATGTTTGCGTGCCTAATCCCCAAAACCTGACCACGAATTCCCATCTTATTTCCGCCGGAGGCGCGATCACCGCCGCGCAAAAAGTCCTGACAGGCGAAGTGGATAACGCCTTCGCCCTGGTGCGTCCGCCTGGCCATCATTCCATGCTCGTCGCCCACGGCGCGCGCGGTTTCTGCAACATTAATATTGAAGCGGTCATGATTGAATACATCCGGCACACCTTCGGCATCAAGCGGATTGCCGTTGTGGATACCGATTGTCATCACGGAGACGGCACCCAGGATATTTACTGGAACGATCCCGATGTCCTATGCATCTCGATGCATCAGGATGGACGCACGCTTTACCCCGGAACAGGTTTTACCGATGATTTCGGCGGTCCCAATGCGCTGGGCGCGACCATCAACATCCCGCTGCCCCCCAGGACATCTGATGAAGGCTTCCTGTTTGCACTGGACCATGCGATTCTCCCGATTCTGGACGAGTTCAAACCGGAAATTATCATCAATTCGGCGGGACAGGACAATCATTACAGCGATCCGATCACCAATATGAATTTCAGCGCGCAGGGATATGCGATTTTAAACGAAAAACTCGCGCCTCACATTGCCGTGCTGGAAGGAGGGTACTCCATCGAAAAAGCCCTCCCCTACGTCAATGTCGGCATCATCCTGGCCATGGCCGGACTGGACTACAGCTGCGTGCGCGAACCGGATTACGACGCCGACCGGATCCGCCAGTCGCCGGAAGTTACCCGGCTAATTGAAAATGAGATAAAAAATGTCATGTCCCTTTGGAAGAAAAAGAAAGACCTGAAAAAACAGCTCACAGGCTCCGCCGCGTATATCCGCCGCGAAAAAAATATTTATTATGATACGGATGACATCACGGAAAGACAAATCGAAACCGTCCGCGTTTGCGACGACTGCGGCGGCTTGGTTACAATCGAATCATCAGCCGATACCGGCAAAAGAATTTACGCGGTCATTCTGCCCAATGCCTGCTGTCCGGAATGCCGCAAAAACGGTGAAACGTTTTTCGGCCGGGTTAACGGATCTCAATACAACCACATTTATTTTCAGGACAGGCAAAGGGACATCTTTATCGTAAAATGAATTCCCTGATCAACGCAGAAAGACAATTACGGGAACTGATCGCATTGATAAAGAAACTGCGCGCGCCGGACGGCTGCCCATGGGACCAGAAGCAGACCAAACAGGACATCGGCAGGTATCTTCTGGACGAGTCCTACGAAGTCCTGGACGCCCTTGCGGAAAATAATCCGCGCCATCTTCAGGAAGAGTTGGGCGATCTGCTGTTTCAAATCCTGTTCATCGCCGAAATTGCGTCTGAAGCCGGAGAGTTTTCAGCGGCGGATGTGATAAATGCCGTTAAAGAAAAAATGATCCGGCGTCATCCGCATGTTTTTGGCGATGTCAAAGTCAACTCCGTCCAGGACGTAAAAGACAACTGGCGGGAAATCAAAAAGCTGGAACGAGGAGGCAAGACAACCAAAGACCATCTTCTCGGCAACATTCCCCGATCACTGCCGGCCCTGAAAAGAGCGCAAAAAATCACGGCGCTCGCCGCCCGTCATGGTTTTGACTGGAAAAACACCAGCGATGTCCTGAGGAAGTTGGAGGAAGAACTTGCCGAACTGACGGAAGCACGGGAAAAAGACGACGCCGGAAAAATTGAAGAAGAAATGGGCGACATCTTTTTCACTCTGGTAAACCTCAGCCGTTTTCTTTCCGTTGACGCAGAAAAGGCAACAGCAGGCGCCATTGATAAATTCCTGAGGCGTTTTGCCTTTATCACTGACCAGCTTGCCGCATGCGGCCAATCTCTCAACGAGGCAACACTCGATGAAATGGATTCGCTCTGGAACGATGCGAAAGAAAAGAGAATATAAAAAAATATGGACTATTTCCTTTGCGTAATCGGCATGGTTTTTATTATTGAGGGTCTTCCCTATTTTGTTTTTCCGGAAAAGTTGAAACCCTATCTGCTCAAAATCACCACGCTGCCGGACGCCACATTGCGGGGAATCGGCATTTCCGCTATTATTCTCGGGCTGATCCTGCTTTATTTCGGGCGGCGCTGACGGTTTTGATTGACAGCCGTATCTTATTCTGATTACTTGCTCGCGCTTTTTCATTTTTTTGCCGGGAACGACATGAAGTTAATTGATTTTTCATATTTTCTGCCCGATGAACTGATTGCGCAGCACCCGCGTTCGCAAAGGGACGCGTCGCGCATGATGAAATTGCATCGCCGCGAAAAAACCTTGGAGGACAGCCAATTCTCTTTATTACCCGAATGTCTTGAAAGAGGCGATGTGCTGGTTATCAATGACTCCCGCGTTATTCCGGCCAGAATTTACGGAAAGAAACCCACCGGCGCTATTTTGGAAATCTTGCTTTTGACACGCAAAGAAAAAAAAGACAGTTCGGAACTGTGGGAAGTCCTGGCGCGCCCCGGAAAAAGAATCAATGAAAACGATATCATAGACTTTGGTCATTCCTGCGAGGCAAAAGTGATCGCCAGGCTTTCGGATAAAAAATGGCTGATGGCGTTTCAGGCGGCAAACGGGTTTGAAAACTATCTGGAACAATTCGGACGAGCGCCTCTGCCCCCCTATATCAAGCGAAAAAAGAGTCTTGATACGGATTCAACCGCTGATCGGCTGCGCTATCAGACCATTTACGCAAAAACCGCCGGCTCTATCGCCGCGCCGACGGCCGGCCTGCATTTTTCAGATGAAGTTTTGAATGCTTTGCGATCCAAAGGAATTCAAATCGCGAACATTACGCTGCATGTCGGTATCGGCACCTTTTGGCCGATTGAAGCTGAAAATGTTCAAGACCATGTCATGCAAACGGAATTTTTTGAGATCAGCGCCGACGCGGCTGAAAAAATCAACCATGCGCGACGGGTAATCGCCGTGGGTACAACATCCACCCGGACTCTGGAAAGCGTGGCGGATAAAAACGGATTGATCACGCCTCAATCCGGTGAAACCAGCCTTTATATTTATCCAGGCTATACCTTTAAAAAAGTCAATGGCCTGCTCACCAATTTCCATCTGCCCCGGTCATCTTTATTTTTACTGGTCTCGGCTTTTGCCGGAACGGATTTTGTAAAGCAGGCTTACGCCCATGCCGTGGAAAGCCGTTATTTTTTTTACAGCTACGGCGATTGCATGCTGATTTTATAGGATGGCGGCCATGCCTTTTTCGTTTGATTTGCTTAAAAATGACCTCTTCACGTCCGCCCGGCTTGGAAAAATCGTCACACCGCATGGCGTAATCAACACGCCTGCGTTCATGCCCGTCGGCACTCAAGGAACGGTCAAAGCCCTACGCCCTGAAGATCTTCAAAAATGCGGCGCTTCCATCATCCTGGGCAACACGTATCACCTGTATTTGCGTCCCGGCCACGAAACTATTCAAAAACTGGGCGGTCTCCATACGTTTATGAACTGGCCGGGACCGATCCTTACAGACAGCGGCGGATTTCAGGTATATTCGCTGGCCGCACTGCGCAAAATCGGGCCGGACGGCGTCATGTTCCGGTCTCATATCGACGGCTCTAAACATTTTTTAAGTCCTCAAAAATCCATTGAAATCCAGGAGGCGCTGGGTTCAGACATCATGATGTGCCTCGACGAATGCACCTCCTACCCAGCCACACACAAGCAGACGCAGAATTCTCTCGCCTTAACCGTAAAGTGGGCCGGACTATGCCGCGAGGCAAAAACAAATGCCGAACAGGCGCTTTTCGGCATCATCCAGGGCGGCGCCTATCTGGACCTGCGCAGGCAGGCTGTGGAAGAAATGGTCCCCTTCGGCTTTGACGGCTACGCGCTGGGCGGCGTCAGCGTCGGTGAGCCAAAAGAAATGATGTACGCCATCACGGACGAAATCACCCCGCTTCTGCCCCCCGCAAAACCCCGCTATCTGATGGGCGTCGGGATGCCTGCCGATATCGTACACGCCGTTTCATGCGGCATCGACATGTTTGACTGCGTTATTCCCACCCGCTGCGCGCGGCACGGATTATTGTTTACAAATTCCGAAAAGATTGTTATAAAAAACGCCCGCTGGCGGGAAGATAATCATCCGCTTGATGAAACATGCGATTGTTACACCTGTAAAAATTATTCTCGCGCATACTTAAGGCACCTTTATGTCGCCGGTGAAATACTGGCCTTGATTTTAAATACGATCCACAACATCCGTCATTATATGCTCCTGATGGAAAAAATACGGTTAGCCGTCAGCGAAAATCGTTTTTCAGATTTTAAAAACGATTTTTTGAATAAATAAGATGAAATAATAAAAATTTCTGATAAAGAGCATTCGAGAAATTGTAAAGGGAGGAAACAAAATTGATATCAACAGCATTTGCAATGGGCGGTAATCCGGGAGCGGCAGGAGCGCAAGGCGGCGGTGACTGGAGTTTCATCATCATGATGGCGGTCATTTTCGGCATCTTCTATTTTTTGATGATTCGCCCCCAGCAAAAGAAGCAAAAAGAACTCAAAGCCATGCTGGACAATCTCGTTTACGGAGATATGGTCATGACCACCGGCGGCATTCACGGCAAGGTCACGGGACTCGCCGACGCAGTCATCACACTGGAAATTGCCGATAAAGTACGCATTAAAATCGCGCGCAGCGCGATCGCCGCCGTTCTTCAAAAATCTGGTTCTCCCGCGCCGCAGCCTGCAGCCAAGTCATAGGATAGAAAGGGGCAATATATGATCAAGTCTTTACCAATACGCATCGCGATTACCGCCGTTGTCTGCCTCGGTGCTTTATACTTTTTAATACCAACGTTTTTCAGCAATATTCCATCGCCGCTCGATAAATATGTCCCCAAGGAAAAAATTCATCTGGGCCTGGATTTGCAGGGGGGCATGCACCTCCTGATGGAAATTGACACGGATAAAGCTCTGGAAGCCATGATGGAAAGAACTTCCAATGATTTAAAAGAAGCTTTGATGAACAGCAAAGTCCGTTTCCGTAATGTAGAAAAAACCAAGGGTGCGGCAATCTCATTGGAACTGACCGAATCAGGCGGCAAAGCCGCGCTGGAAAAAGTCATGAAAGACCAGTTTCCCGATCTGGAAATAGCCTCATCCAATCCACGCGACGGCGGGCAGATGGTCACCTTAAAAATTAAGGATAAGCGGGCCATTGATTTGAAAAAATTAACCGTTGAACACTCGCTGGAAACCATCCGCAACCGTGTGGACCAGTTCGGTGTCGCCGAGCCGGAAATTATCCAGGAAGGCGACAACCGGATATTGATTCAACTGCCCGGCGTCAAAGATCCGGAAAGAGCCAAAAATCTGATTGGCAAAATGGCTCTTCTGGAATTCAAAATCGTTGACGAAGAAAATTCTCTGGATGAAGCCCTGCGCGGCAATATCCCTGAAGGTTCCATCGTCGCTTACGGTACGCGCTCGGATAAATCGGGCGGGGAAAGAGGCCAAGTTCCCTATTTGTTAAAAAGCAAAACGCTGCTCACCGGCGCTTCGCTGGAAACCGCCAAAGTACAGATTTCCGACCGCTTTGGAGAACCCCATGTCTCCATTAAATTCAATTCGCAGGGCGCAGCGGACTTTGATCGCATTACCAACGAGAACGTGCGTAAACGTCTGGCCATCGTTCTGGATGGCGTTGTCCATTCAGCGCCGGTTATCCAAGAAAGAATCTCCGGCGGTCAGGCGCAGATTACCGGCAACTTTACCATGGAAGAAGCGCGTGATCTGGCCATTGTACTGCGCGCCGGCGCCCTGCCCGCACCGGTGAACATCTTGGAAGAAAGAACCGTTGGTCCGTCTCTGGGCAGCGATTCGGTCCAACAGGGAATTCTGGCGACCATTATCGGATCGCTACTGGTCGTTTTATTCATGGTTATTTATTACCGGCTTTGCGGCGCGGTGGCCGATATCGCCCTCGTCATCAATATTGTGCTGATCCTGGCGGTCCTGGCGGCCTTCCGGGCGACTCTGACCCTGCCCGGCATCGCCGGCATGCTCCTCACAGTCGGCGTCGCCGTAGATGCAAATATTCTCATCTTTGAAAGAATCCGCGAAGAACTGCGGACGGGAAAAACCGCGCGCCTGGCGCTGGACACCGGGTATGACCGGGCTTTTATCACCATCATTGACACGCATATCACGGGGATTATCGCCGCTTTGGTTTTGATGTTTTTCGGAACAGGTCCGATTAAAGGTTTTGCCGTAACCACCATTATTGGCCTGATCGCCAGCCTTTTTACCGCCATTTTCATTACTAAGGTGATTTTCGACTACGTCACCCAAAACTATAACGTCAAAAAATTGAGCATTTAGAAAATCAAGCGCAAGCAGGAGATATTGTATGAGCATGGAGTTGATCAAACCAGGGGTTAACATAGATTTTGTCGGAAAAATGAAGTACGCAATGGTTCTATCCGCCATTCTGATTCTCATAGGCGTCGGATCGATTATCTATCATGGAGGTTTTAATCTCGGCATCGATTTCGCCGGCGGCTCCATCATTCAGGTGAAATTTTCCAAAAATGTTTCCGCCGACCAGATTAGGGCATCTCTAAAATCTTCAAAACTGGCAAACAGCACCATCCAGCAGTTCGGCAACAGTGAATTTCTAATCCGGACACAGGAATCTTTTTCCGATCAAAAAATGCTGGCCGCCAATGTGGAACAACCTCTTACAGCCGTTTTCGGCAAGGATTATGAAATCCGGCGCGTGGAAGTCGTCGGCGCTAAAGTTAGCGCTGATTTTACCAGAAAAGCCATTATCGCTGTTATTTTTTCCTGGCTGGCCATCCTGATTTACGTCACCTGGCGCTTTGAATTCCGCTACGCCGCGGGAGGCATTCTTGCTTTGGTTCATGACACCATGATTGTCATCGGCGCCGTTTCCGTGATGAACATGGAATTCACCATCAACATTCTCGCAGTGCTCATCTTCGTCATTGGTTTCTCCATTAACGACACCATTGTCACGCTGGACAGAATCAGGGAAATTGTCAAACGGAATCCCAAGCAGAAACTGGGCGACATCATCAATCTGGCCATTAATGAAACTCTCAGCAGAACCATCCTGACGTCCTTGACTGTTTTCTTCACGGTTCTGGCCCTGTATATTTTCGGAGGACCGGTCATCCGCGATTTTGCTTTCGCCATGCTGGTCGGCACCGTGGTCGGCACCTACTCCACGATCTATATCGCCTGCACCAGTGTGCTGCTTTTTGATAATCTTCAACTAGCCAAAGTGAAAAGGACAAAATAATTTGTCATCCTTGGCCTCGGCGGGATTCGTTGTCTTTATATTGCTGTTATTTGCAGGAATATATTTAAGTTTATTCGGACTGCCCGGAACCGTTTTGATTTTCTTCGACGTCCTGCTTTACGCTTTTTTTACAGGTTTTGCGCTAGTCGGCTGGAAAGTTTTATTGGCTTTGCTTTTCCTGACTATTCTTGCCGAAGCTATTGATGTCTGGATAGAATCAACCAACGCTCATAAAACGCCGGTCAACAGGAAATCGCTTGGAGGCGCAATCCTTGGCGCGGTAACGGGTATGATTCTCCTAACACCCGTCTTTGGGGGACTTGGGACATGGGGGGGGTTTTGCCTGGGCGGACTGGCCGGATTATTAATTATGGAAGAGTTCCGTCAATCCAAATTGAAAATCCCCCAGCAGGCAGCCAACGGGGCTGTTCTTGCCATGTTCGGACGGAAAATACTCAAATGCTTCTTTGCTTTAACCATGATTTTTGTTTCTCTATCCAACATTTACTCATAGGAGCGACTCCCGTTTTGAATGAACATAAAGACAACTTAAGAGAGGCCGCCAAGGAAACATCCAAGAAAAAAGAAGAGGCCGCCACGCAGTCAAAAGTCCAAGAATATATTGAAGTCATGATTATCGCTATTTTAATCGCCGTCGTGATTAGGACATTCATCGTCCAGGCCTACAAAATTCCTTCCCGATCCATGGCGCCAACCTTGCTTGTCGGCGATCATCTTCTGGTCAATAAATTTATTTACGGTGTCAAAATACCCATCATCCGGAAAATGCTGATTCCGTTCACCAATCCACAAAGAGGCGACATTATTGTTTTTATTTACCCGCAGGACCGCAGTAAGGATTTCATTAAACGCGTAATTGGCGTAGCCGGCGATAAAATAGAAATCAGAAACAAGGATATCTTCATCAACGACCAACCCTACAAAGATACTTTCGGCGTTTATGTCGATCCGGTTATCTACCCGAACATGGTGCAACCGCGCGATAATTTCGGACCGGCGGTCGTTCCAAAGGGCTCCCTGTTTGTCATGGGCGACAACCGTGATGAAAGCGCCGATAGCCGCTTCTGGGGCTTTGTGAACTTGCGGGATGTGGAAGGCAAAGCTTTGATCATTTACTGGTCGTGGAATAGCGACGAGCGGGATAATCTGCTCCATAAAGTTCGCTGGGAGCGCATGGGAAATCTATTGAATTAATCCGTCATCCAATTTCCGGCAGGGGATAATTTTCCGGGTTGACAGAAAGGCCGCCGCATTGTAAGGACACACCAAATAAACCTTTTAACTCAATCCGGTGAGATTGAAAAAGAAGAAACCATGAAAAAGATCAGCATAAAGTCAATTGAGGCCTTTCTCCACAAGGGGAAAGGCTTTTTTTATGCCCATTGACGAATGCAAACCGGCTGCAACGCAAGCCATGGCGGTGATTTAACCTGAGCTCGGCATGCGGCGACTTTCATAGTAATGAGGAAAAGCGCGTGACGGAAAAAAAGAACCCCAAAGTCGTGATGGACCGCGATGGCATTGAACGATGCCTGACACGGATCGCTTATGAAATTCTGGAAAAAAATAAAGGCATGGACAATCTTGTCTTGGTCGGCATCCGCACGGGCGGCATTTATCTGGCCGAACGGCTGCAAAAAAAGATTTCGGCAATTGAAGGCAGAAAAATTCCACTGGGCATTCTGGATATTACGCTTTATCGGGACGATGTGGCAAAATCCAATAAAAAAGCGCCGCTGGGAAAAACAAAAATTCCCTTCGCTCTGACCGATAAAAAAGTCATTCTGGTGGACGATGTCCTTTTTACCGGCCGAACCATCCGCGCCGCCATGGACGCGTTAATTGATTTTGGCCGGCCCAAAATGATCCAGTTGGCAGTTCTGATCGACCGCGGACATCGCGAATTGCCCATTCGCGCCGACTATGTCGGGAAGAATCTTCCCTCCTCTCTGTGGGAAGCCGTCAGCGTCAACCTGCTGGAAAAAAACGGGAGAGACGAAGTGGTGATTGAAGAAGAAGCATAATTTACAGGAATCCACAAGGCAAAACCATTATGAAACTTGAGAAAAAAGACATCCTCGGTATTCAGGAAATGAGCGTTGACGAGATTAACCTGATTCTGGAAACCGCTGAATCTTTTCTGGAAATTTCGACACGGGACATAAAAAAAGTGCCGACGCTGCGCGGAAAAAGCGTGATTAACCTTTTTTACGAAGCCAGCACGCGCACTCGGACCTCTTTTGAAATCGCCGGCAAAAGGCTCAGCGCAGACACAATTAACATTTCCGCATCAACCAGTTCCGTTGTGAAAGGAGAAACGCTCATCGATACGGCGCGCACACTCGAAGCCATGAATCCGGACATTGTCGTCATCCGGCACAGCGCCGCCGGCGCCCCACACCTGCTTGCCGGACTCGTCAAACAGTCCATCATTAACGCCGGCGACGGCGCGCATGAGCATCCCTCGCAGGCGCTGCTCGACATGATGACGATGAAGGAGAAAAAAGGCAAAATTACTGGATTGAAAGTGGCCATTGTCGGCGATATTCTGCACAGCCGGGTTGCGCGATCCAATATTTACGGCCTGTCTAAAATGGGAGCTCAGGTGGCCGTGGCGGGTCCCGCCACCATGATACCGCGTGATATTGAACAGATGGGCATCAAGGCTTATACAAAACTGGAAGATGCGATAACGGACGCCGATGTGGTTATGATGCTGCGCATTCAGTTGGAGCGGCAAAAGCAAAATATCTTTCCATCGCTTCGTGAATACGCCCGGCATTACTGTCTGAATCGCGCCAACATGAAACTGGCTAAACAAGACGCTATTGTCATGCACCCCGGTCCCATCAACCGCGGGGTGGAAATTTCACCCGATATTGCCGATGACCCAGATCGTTCCGTCATTCTTGATCAGGTCAATAAGGGCGTGGCCGTGCGTATGGCGCTGCTTTACTTGCTTTCCGGAGGAAACGAATGAAACGGCTATTAAAAGGCGGACGGGTGATTGACCCGGTGTCGCGAACAGACGAGCAGATGGATGTTTTTATCGAAGGGGGGAAAATATCCAAGTGCGGCAAAAACATCAAAACATCGCCGGACATGCAGGTGATTGACCTTGACGGCATGATTGTCGCACCCGGTTTGATCGATATGCATACGCATTTACGCGAACCAGGGCTGGAATACAAGGAAACAATCGCGACTGGCTGCCAGGCTGCGGTGGCCGGCGGGTTCACCTCCATCGCCTGTATGCCCAACACCCAGCCGGTTAACGACAATCGTTCCATCGCCGAATTCATCCGCCGGAAAGCCGCGGAAGCCAATCTGTGCCATGTCTATCCCGTCGGCGCGATCAGCATTGGCTCGGAAGGCGGGAAATTAACGGAATTCTGGGATCTGAAAGAAGCGGGCGTGATTGCTCTGTCCGACGACGGAAAACCCGTCATGGATGCAGCCCTGATGCGCCGGGCGATGGAATACGCATATTCACTGGATCTGCCGGTGATCCAGCACTGCGAAGATCGCAATCTTTCCGCGGGCGGCTTGATGAACGAAGGATATTACTCCACCATGCTCGGTCTGCCGGGCATTCCCGCCATCGCCGAAGATGTCATGGTCGGGCGCGACATCCTGATCGCCGAATATACCCGCACAAGGATTCACATCGCGCACGTCAGCACGGCAGGCGCCGTAAGTCTGATTCGAGACGCTAAAAAGCGGGGACTGAGTGTTACAGCGGAAACCGCCCCGCATTATTTTACGTTAACCGATGAATCGCTTCAGGGTTACGACACCAACTGCAAAGTCAGCCCCCCGCTAAGAAGCGCCGACGATCTGGCCGCCATCAAAGAGGGTCTGGCGGACGGAACGCTGGACGCCATCGCCTGTGATCACGCGCCGCACGGACGCACGGACAAAGAAGTGGAATTCGCATACGCCGCCAACGGCATCAGCGGACTGGAAACGTCTCTGGGATTGAGCTTGAATCTGGTGCGCAACGGTGTCCTTAACTGGCTCGAACTCATCGCCAGGATGAGTCTCCTTCCGGCGCGTATTTTAAATCTACCCAAGGGCACACTGACTTGCGGCGCGGATGCGGATATCACCGTCATCGACCCTAATCTGTCCTGGACAGTGGATGTGAAATCTTTTTGCTCACGCGGCAAGAATTCGCCTTTTTCCGGCCTTTCCCTGAAAGGACGAGCCGTTCTGACCATTGTGGGCGGAGATATTAAATACGACGGACGATCCGTAAAATCATGAGCGCCAGAGAAAGCCATAAGACAACCGCATTTGTCCTCAGGAGCTTGAACTATGGGGAATCGGATTTAATTGTCGCCTTTTACAGCCGCGAGTTCGGCAAGATCAGAGGAATCGCCAAAGGCGCCAAAAGAAGCAAGAAGCGTTTCGCCAATGTCTTTGAACCATTCTCGCTGACCAGCACCGTTTTTACCCGAAAAAACCGTGACAGTCTGGCCTTTATCGAATCCTGCGATATTATCGATCACTTCGCCGTCATCCGTCAGGATCTGGAAAAAACACTGACCGCCTCCTATTTTATTGATTTGGCTGACGCTTTCAGCCCGGAGGGAAAAACCAACGATCATCTTTTTGTTCTGCTGATGGATTTTTTGCATCTGCTGGCAAAAGATAATGTTTCCGATACGGCTGTTCGCTTTTTTGAGATGCGTCTTTTAAAAACAGTTGGCTTTGAACCGGCGCTCTCCGCTTGTATACGCTGCAAAACACCTGTCACCAACGGGGCCTCTTACTACTTTTATCCGCAAGATGGCGGCATTACCTGCGCCGCCTGCGTCCGTCCGGATAGATATGATCTGGGCGTTTCCGCAGGCACCGTGCGCACCCTGCTTCTGGGAAAAGATATGGATATTGAAAAAATCAAAAGAGTCTGTCTGTCGGCAAATCTTGCCGTAGAATCCCGCAATATCCTGTGCGGTTTCATTTCCTATGTACTGGGAAAGGAGCTCAAATCCCTCAAAGTCATGGAACAAGTCCGCAGATATTGTCCATAAAGGAAATTGAATATGCGCCGACCTGAATTACTGGTCCCTGCCGGCAATCTGGAAAAACTGCGCACCGCCTTGCTCTATGGCGCTGATGCTGTCTATGTCGGCGTTCCCGGTTTGAGTCTGCGGGGAGCGTCCGCTGAAATGCCCCTCGCTGATTTGGCCCAGGGTATTGCCGAAGCCCACGCTCAACAGGTCATGGTTTACGGGGCGCTGAATACCTTTGCCCGCAACAGCGACCTGGAAAAGGCAAGACACATTATTCCCGAATTGATCGCAACAGGCATCGATGCGCTGATTGTCAGCGATCCGGGGTTGATCCGGTTGATACGTCTGATCGCGCCGCAAATGCCGCTGCATCTCAGTACACAGGCCAATACAACAAACAGTGAATCCGGCCGCTTCTGGCAGGAACAGGGCGTGCGGCGGATTATTCCCGCGAGAGAACTGAATTTAAACGAAATCGGAAACATCGCTGCGGCAGTCCCCGGCATGGAACTGGAAATTTTTATCCACGGCGCCATGTGCATGTCTTATTCAGGCAGATGCTACCTATCGTCCTGGCGCAACCGGCGAAGCGCCAATGAAGGTGATTGCTCTCAGCCCTGCCGGTGGGAATACGTTCTGCATGAATCGACACGACCCAACGAGCCGTTTCTTCTGGAAGAAGATGAACGATACAGCTATCTGCTAAGTTCCAGAGATTTATGCCTGATTGAATATCTGCCGGAGGTACTGGCCGCCGGCGTTGCGAGTGTTAAAATTGAAGGCCGAATGAAATCATCCTACTATGTCGCGGTCGTCACCAGAACCTATCGTCAGGCGCTTGATGCATTGCTCATGGAAAAACAATCTTACCGGTGTCTTCCGCAATGGGTGGAAGAGCTACAAACCGTTTCCAACCGCGGCTATACAACCGGTTTTGCCTTTCGTGAAGAAAAAATAGACGAAACCAACCCTCAAATCAAAAATATTCAAACGCACGAACCGGCGGGCATTGTCCTTGGGTATGATGAAATTCAAAAACACATGCATATTGAAGTCCGCAATCATTTAAAGGCGGGAGAAGACATGGAATTGCTCCTGCCTGATGAAAACGCCGCAATCAATACCAGACGGCTCATAAATGCGCGCGGCGACGAAATCGATCGCGCGCATGCCGGCGAACAGATCTACCTTCCCTGCCCTTACACCGCCCCGCAAGGTGCGCTCCTGCGCAAGAAAACACGGACACCGAAAACCAAAGGCTGGTGAAGGAAAGCCCTCCTGGCGCGACACGCGGAAGATTGTTGAAACTTCTCTCCGAAAGTCATCGCGACCTTTGCCCGGCCTGCGACCTGCCGGACGCACATAAAAAAAGGGACAGGTTTTGACCTGTCCCTTCTGACACATTGCATAAGTTGCTATAACTTATTTTGCCGCCGGCGCTGCTTCTCCAGCTTTCTTTTCGGCCTTCTTCGCCTTCTTTGCTTTCTTGGCCTTCTTTGCTTTCTTTTCGGGTTTCTTATCGGCGGCCGGCGCTTTTTCGGCTACTGCGGCCTTGTCGTAATCGACGGCTGCTTCCACACGACGATTCTTCGCGCGCCCTTCCTTTGTTTTATTGGATGCAATGGGCTTCTCCAAACCGTATCCCACTGCCTTCAAGCGTTTTGCATCAATGCCGCCTTTGGTGACCATGTAGTTCTTCACGGCTTCGGCGCGTTTCTGGGAAAGCTTTTTATTGTAAGCGGCCTTGCCCACATTGTCCGTATGCCCTTCGATGGTAACATTGAGATCCGGCTGCTGCTTCATGACATCAGCCATATGGTCAATATCCTTGGCGTAATTCTTTTTAATGTTGGCCTTATTGGTATCAAACAACACCTCCAGGGTTGCTCTTCCCTTTTCCTGAATTTCCTGTGCAACGCGGGTCTGAGGTTTCACTTCTTCAACAACCACCGGAGCGGCTGCTTCCTGAGGTTTTTCCTCAACCACCGGAGCGGCTTCTTCCTGGGGTTTCGCTTGTTCCATCACCGGCTCCGGCTCAGGAGCAGGGGCGCTATATACCGGAGCAGCCTTCTTGGCTCCGCCAAAAGCGAAAGTCAAACCTAACGAGCAAAGCATATTGTTATGCATTTTATCAAACGGCATAACGTGGCGGATATCCATGCGCAGGGCAAAATTATCCGAGATGAAATACTTCAGACCGTAACCATAATCCGCTGTGATTTTGTCTGTTTTGCTGTCAGTCGTCATTTCATATGCGGCCGCATTGAAATCTACGCCACCATAGTGAACGCCGCCAACACCAATCGCCAGGAAAGGCACTAATTTTCCGTTCGGCAGAATATTGAAAATACCTTCAACTCCATAATTAAAAACATCAACTTTGGGTTTGCCAAACCACGAATTAACCTCCGTCTGGCCGTACTGAGCATAACCCTCAATTCCGAGGTACTTGGTAAAATTGTACCCGAGCCGTAAACCTCCCGTGGGCAACATTTTATCCATGTCTTCATTCCCTTCGAATACATACATGCCTATGGTCGGCGTAATTTCCACCGATCCCGCTCTCACCTGCGCATATCCTGTCGTCGCCAGCATCATCAGCGTCAGGACAGCACATAACGAAATAATTTTTTTCATCTTTCCCTCCTTAAAATTATTATATTGCATTTTTTGGGGCCGATATTTTCTGCCGCAAAATCACTCTTTTTTTTCAGTATAAAAGAATTCTTTCACACATGTTTAAACATGTGCTTACGGAGAACTATAATCAATCGGACGGGGTATGTCAATATTTTTCATCATAAATAAATTGCGCATTCCGCCGACCGGACTACAGCTCCGACATATATAGGTAAGTGATTGATTTAAATATTATTTATATCTTGTTCAATGATTTTTAGGATACAGGTTGAAAATCATCTGCGCGATACTTTCGCCGACCAAGGCGTAAGGCAGCAAAACCTCATTCGCGCCGTTAATTTTCAACTCTTCAATCTGCTCCGTATAATCCGCCGTAGCCACAATCATGGCATTGGGCGCCAGCATCCGGCATGTTTTCACCAGTCTGTGATTGCTTGTGTTTTTCAGCAACATATCGGGAATGGTCGACAAAATAATATCGGCATCGGCGATATGGGCATGCTCCAGGGTATCCATGCTGCTGATATCGCCGAATATTCCCTTGACATTAATCTTCTGTAATTCTTTAAGGGTTTCCAGATTAAAATCAATCACCAGTATTTTCTCTAAAAGATCGGGCGCCG
This sequence comes from uncultured Smithella sp., assembly GCA_964491435.1. GTDB lineage: Bacteria > Desulfobacterota > Syntrophia > Syntrophales > Smithellaceae > UBA8904. Next base: position 17,763 of record CAZBGE010000019.1, on the reverse strand, counting down.
TCTCGGCAATATTTTCGATCAGCGCCCGCGCACCGCGATGACAACCAAGTAATACAATTGGATAATGTTCCATTCCCTCTTCGGCAATTTCCGGTGTCACCTTCGCGGGAAAGCCCATTTTTGTCAACAAACCGTTAAAGACAAGATAAAGTTGATGATTGCCCTTAATAAAGTAAGAAGACAGCACCGAAGTCATCGCCATGGCATAAATAATGAGCGACATCAGAGATTGCTGGATATGGCCGTAACTCACTCCCAAAGCGGCAACCACCAGAGAAAATTCACTAATTTGCGACAAATTGATACTGGTGATAAAACTGGTGCGCCGCCCGCTTCCGGAAAACAACAGAATCGGATAAATCGTCAGAAAGCGGGAAACAATCACAAACAACACAATCAGGAAAGCCATCATTAATGTCGTCGCATCGGGAAAGGGTATTTTCATACCGATGGACAGAAAAAAAAGCGTCAGGAAAAAATCACGCAGGGGCAGCACCTTGGCCGTAACGTGCACCCCATAGGGAAACGAAGCAATCGCCGCACCGGCAATGAGCGCACCCATTTCCATGGACATGCCGATCCATGACCCTAACCCCGCCATAAAAGCGCACCACGCAATCGACATGGCCACAACCATTTCCGGTGTTTCAGCAATTCTCACGAAAATCCAGCGCAGCACATAACGGCTCACCATAAAACCGACGACCAGCAGCCCAATCCCCTTCCCCAGCGCCAAAGCCACTAAATGCAGTTGCGGATTTGTGAAATTCGGTTGCAAAGCCAGAATCAGGATGGCCCATAAATCCTGAAAAATGAGAATGCCCAGACTGATCCGGCCAGGCAAGGTATCAAGCTCAAACTTGTCATACAACAATTTCACTACAATGGCCGTGCTGGACAGAGCACAGAAAAGAGAAAGATAAAGCGCGTCAATGCGTCCGCCGCCCAAGGGGTATCCCAACAGGATAAAAAATCCCAAACCGATCAGAACACAGAAAACAAACTGGCCGATGCCGGCATAGATCAGTTTCCGGCCGGAGGAAAGAAGCTTGGCGGGATTGAGTTCCAAACCGATGATAAACAGCAAAAGAATCAAACCGATTTCAGAAATGACTTCAATATTGGCCGGATCAGAAACCAGCTTCAAACCGATTTGCGGACCGATAAGCGCGCCGGCGACCAGATAACCGAGGATAACCGGTTGACGGCATAAATGGAAGACAAATCCCAACACTGTCGCCGCCAGCACGGCAATACCAATTTCCGGCAGAATGCTGTGCATGAAAGAATTCCTTCCGGTAATGCTTTTACAAGTTATTGTTCAACAAAGCTTCAATATCCTCCGCATGATGTCCGGCGTCACGTCGTTGTTTTCGCCCATGACGGACAGACCGTGCGCCGCAAGCAATTCAATCACGGCGTCAATATCAAGATCCGTAATCCCATAATCCCGCAGATTGGCCGGAACACCCATGCTCTCAAAAAAAGCCCGCGTCCTGTCAATCGCAGCGTTGATTCTGGACGCCTCCGTTCCGGACGAAATTCCCCAGACACGCTGGGCATACTGGAGCAGTTTTTGTTTTTTACTTCCGGCGCGGACTTTGAGCATGGAAGGCACCAGCACAGCCAGTGTTTGAGCGTGATCCAGACCGTATAAAACCGTCAATTCATAGCCCGCCCGGTGAGCCGCCCAATCCTGGGGAACGCCTGCTCCAATCAAACCGTTTAATCCCAGCGACGCCGCCCACATAAGATTGGCGCGCACATTGTAATTTTCAGGTTCAACCAACGCCCGCGGGCCCTCTTCCAGCAGCAGAAGCAGCAGCCCCTCGGACAAACGATCCTGCACTTTTCCATTCACGGGATAAGTCAAATACTGTTCCAGAACATGCACAAACGTATCGACCACACCGTTACCGATTTGCCTGGCCGGCAGGGTATAAGTCTTGGTCGGATCGAGCAAGGCAAAGCGGGGAAACAGGCAATCACTCATCATGGCACGCTTCATCTGAAAAGCTCTGCGTGAAATAATCGACCGGCTATTCATTTCCGAACCGCTGGCCGGAAGAGTCACCACAGCACCGACCGGCAGCGCCTGACGAATGTCCGCGCCCTTGTTTTCCAGAAAAAAGAACGGATCGCCGTTGAAGGGAATGGCAGCGGCCATAAACTTGGTTCCGTCAATCACCGACCCCCCGCCGATCGCCAGCAGGAAATCAATTTTTTTTTCTCGGGCAAGGGCCACGCCCCTCGTAAGGGTTTCATATTCAGGGTTTGCCTCAATGCCGCCGAATTCCGTAATATCAAAACCGGCAAGGGCGGACACCACTTCATCCAGCACGCCGTACTTTTTGGCGCTGGCCGCGCCGTAAGTGACCATCACCCTGGCATCCCGCGGAATTTCACGGGCCGCCTGCCGAATCGCATCTCTGCCGAAAATGACTTTCGTGGGATTTTGGAAAACAAATGAAAGCATATTTTTTAAACAACCTTAAAATAATCGCCTCGAACCGCTAATAATTCGGCGAAACATACTACCCCGCCCGCTAATTTTCAAGATTTTAATAAATAAAAAACGAACAGTCCGCCATCTGAATGAGACCAGCCGTTATCGCGCCGGTCCGGCCCAACCGGACAGGTGCATAAGTGAGAAAGTTGCTGTATAATGAGTCTTGCAAGACAAAAAGACCAACGGGAGGCTCTATGAAGAATTTAAGCACGGTGATCGTCGTTCTCTTGATTATTTTTGCGGCTGGTTGTCCGTACGCGCAAACCGCTCATGATACGGATGGATTCAAATTAGTTTCTTCCTTTGAGAAAGGCAGGCTGTACCGGAGCGGGAAAACGAACATACCGGTTCTTCACGGCAGTTATCATCAGATGGGGCGGCAATATGGGCATCTGCTGAGCGGCGAGTTAAAAAACTTGTATCAAAAATCCGTTGTGGAGTATTTTCAGCGGCAAAAAGGCCTTTCCTACGGCTCGATGAAAAAAACGGCATTATCTCTGTATCAGTTTTATCCGCAGCGATTTAAGGATATGATCAGAGGCATGGCGGAAACTTCCGGCCTTTCCCTTGAAGAACAAATTATGCTGAATGCGATTGAACTGTATGGTTCGATGCCGGCATGTTCGGGGATTATTGCCTGGGGACAATATACGAATCACCAGCCCCTGATTGCGGGGAGGAATTACGACTGGTTTGCTCAATATCGTGAATTTGCGCAAAGCCTCACGGTCACCGTTTTCAACCCCGATTCAGGAATCCCCAACGCCATTATCACTTTTGCCGGCGTAATCTATGCGACCACCGGCATGAATGCAGAAGGCGTTTTTCTGGAACTCAACAACGGTCTTCCGTCCGGAGGCGCTCTTTACTATGAAAATCGTGTGCCAGCTATTGTCAATCTTCTGGCTGCTCTCAACGATTGCGGCTCCGCCGATCAGTTAGATGCGTTTTTCAATACAACCAGAACGGACTTCGCCTTCATCATCAATACCGCCGATAAATCACGGGGAATCTCTTACGAATGGGCGCCTTTTGAACACCGCCGGCGGAATGCGGACGCGGAAGGTTTGCTGGTGGCGACCAACCATTTTGCCGATCCGTCATGGGGGATGATTCTGAACGACAATGTCGGGTTTGAAACACTGAAAAGGCGGGAAAACCTGCTGGCGCTGGGGCAAAAAAGCAAAGGGCGAATCAATCTGCACGCCATGAAGAAGATCATGGACACGAGCATGAATGACGGCGGCGCAACGTGGCCTGTAAAAGGCGGCCGACCCAAAGCATATCAAACCGTGTATCAAGTCATTGCCACACCGGAATCCCTGCAAATATGGGTAAAAGTTCCCGGTTTTCAGGATTGGACCGGCATTGACCTCCATCCTCTCTTCCGCAAAGACGGAATATAAGGGGAGAAGCGTTCCGGATTTTCGCTTGCAAGGGTATGTTGGCAGCGGCGTAAGCCTGTGACGGCGAAGCGGCAAGGACATTATGAAACATTATGCAATCATCAGCGATATCCGCGGCATAATCGACGGCAAACTTGAATTCTCTTGCCCAAACATGTAACATCGCCAGGCAAAACCTGCTATAGAATCAACAAAGGAAAGGAACGGCCGGATATGTCAAACGAAGAGGAAACATCGCGAAGTTATTCACCAACAATGACGCAGGACTACAGCCAGATTTCAGATACCGCCGTCGCCGTGGAAGCGAAGATTTGGCCCAGAATAAGCGCCTACATTCAAAGCATCGCCCCGCAAATAGCCGATCTGAACATTGACGCTCCCTTTGTCATCGCGGATTACGGTTCCGCGGATGGCGTGAATTCGAGCAAGTTGTTTGAAAACATCATCAGCCAAATCCGCGCCATCAATCCCTCTTTAAAAATCAGGTTAGTCTATATCGATTTGGCGGACCAGGCGTTTTTTGAAAAATTCTGGTCGACATCAAAATTGGCGAAATTGAAGGATGTGGAAGCGCAATACATCCGGCGCTCTTTTTATGAACGGTTTCCCGAAATCGAGAGGCGGCTTTGGATAGGTTTTTCTTCCACCGCGCTGCACTGGCTCAATGCAAAAACGGTTGCACTTGATTTCTTTCAGCATCCCTCCTGCATACAGCCCAACCAGTTACAGGACGCTGAACGTAAAATATTTATTGAAAAATGGGAAAGCGACTGGCGTCTGTTTCTTCATGAATGTTCCGTTTCGCTGGTCACGGGGGGCGCGCTATTTTTCGCAAACCTGACCAATCTGGGCGGCGATGAATGGCCGGCATCGGCGGGGTATAATTATCTGCGCGATATTTGCCGGGAACTCCAGGCGGAAAACAAAATTTCTCAAAATAATTTAAATGTTCTTTTCATTCCGGATTATTTCGCCACGCCACAGGAAATGACATCTTTGCTGACGGAAAACTACATCAAAGATTTTTTCATCCTGCGCGCCTGCGATCCCTTAACCGTGCCCTGCGCTTATTATACGAAATTCGAAAACAAGTCGAATGATCCTCAGGCAAGAGCAGAGATCGCCTCAACGCTGGCGCGCGTGGTCAGGGCCTGGAGCGAATCATCCATACGTACCGGTCTTCCTTCAGACCGCCAAGACATCATCGAGGAAATTTATCAACGGCTGCGGGAAAAGTTTCATACCGCGCCGAAAGGTCTGCCGTACCAGTATTGCCTGATCGAACTTATCAAAAAAGAGTCGCCGGGCTGAAGCATGCATATGGATAAATTCTTCATGAAGAGCGTGAAAGCGCTTGTGACGCTCACCGGGCTTGCCGGCGGCAGGGGATAAGCAGGGCGTCAGTTTCCCCTGCGGCTGCACATTCTACTGCCTCACTTATCCCGCGCCAGGCGAATGCAGAAAATTTAACGCAAACAGGGGAAAACCTTCAGATCGAAAACCTCGCCGTTTTCTTATTCCGTAATTTCCTTGCGAAGCTGAATCGGTTTTGCCTGTTTTTTCCGCATACGGAGATTGATCATTTCCACGGCTACAGAAAACGCCATGGCAAAATATATATACCCCTTAGGCACATGCACGTCGAAACCCTCGACAATCAGCGTGACTCCTACCAGAATCAGAAAAGATAAAGCCAGAATTTTAATGGTCGGATGCGCATCGACAAACTCGGCAATCGGTTTGGCGGCGAACAGCATGATGCCGACGGCAACAATGATGGCGATCGCCATAATCGAGATGTGTTGGGCCAAACCCACGGCGGTAATGACGGAATCCAGAGAAAAAACGATATCCAGCAAGGCGATCTGAACCAGCACGGCCGCCATGGATACGGTTTGCAGCTTTGGTTTTTCTTCTTCAATCCCTTCCAGGCTGCTGTGGATTTCATGAGTGGCCTTGGCCAGCAGAAACAATCCTCCCCCGATTAAAATAATGTCGCGCCCGGAGATCTCCTGTCCCAGAATGGAAAACCAGGGCTGGGTTAAATTGGCCACCCAGACAATGGAAAAAAGCAGCGCCAGACGGCTGAGCATGGCCAGCATCAATCCCAGATTGCGGGCAAAATTCCTTTTAGCCTCCGGCAACCGTCCCACCAGAATGGATATGAAAATAATATTATCGATACCCAGAACGATTTCCAGGGCCGTCAGGGTTCCAAGCGCAATCCAGGACTCGGGACTGGTCAACCACGCAAACATCATCATCCTCCCCAATAAAAAAGTTAATACTCAATTCCCGCCCGGTCTTTGACACCGGCGGCGTAATGGTGTTTGATTTCCTTGATTTCGCTGACCGTATCGGCCAGTTTAATGATTTGTTTGTCCGCATAACGGCCGGTGAGAATAAGATCCAGCGCCGGCGGCTTGTTTTTAATCAAATCGACAACCTCGTCCAGAGGAATGAGTTTAAAATCGACCGCCACGTTGATTTCATCGAGGATAATCATGTCATATTTCCCGGAAGAGATCGCTTTTTTCGTCAGTTCCAAACCCTGCCGGGCCAGTTCTATATCCACGGGAGCGGGATTGTCGCGCATGACAAAACTGTCCAGGCCCGAGCGGCGAATTGTCAGGCGCGGCAGATACTTTTCAGCGGCCACATACTCGCCGTAGGCGCGTCCTTTCATAAACTGAAGAATAAAGACCTTATAGCCCTGACCGACAGCGCGCAACGCCTGACCGAAAGCGGACGTTGTTTTGCCTTTGCCGTTGCCGGTGATGACGATAACCAAGCCCCGGGGCGCCGGGGCGGAAACCGTCAGTGACTTCTCCGGAATTGCCCTCTTTTTTTTCGCCGTGTCTTTTGGGTGTGCGTTATTTCTCCCGTCTGGTTTCATGGCTTTTCTCCTGATTTGAGAAAACGGCGCGCGATCGCTTCCGCTTCGCTGTAAGGGTCCGCTTCCCGGTTTTTTACTCTCCGGGCGATGCTTTTCAATTCGCCGCTGTCGGCCAATTCACGAAGTATCGGTTCGAGAACGCAGGCTTTGAGCGCGTCGGAAATTTCGGCTAACGCCTGACGTTCCATCCGCTGGGACAGTTGTCCGCTAATGAGCAGATGCGCATGGTGATCCGAAATTTTTTGCGCCAGCCCCGCTGTTTGTTGAACAAAAGTAGCCGGGTCATACATATTGCCGATACTCACAATGGGCGGCTTCCAGGCATCCGGCAACAGGGGAGATGCGGCCAGCAAGCCGGTCAGTTCGGTTAAAAGCTGCTTGGCGCCTGGACGGTCGGCTTTGTTGATGGCGAAGACATCGGCGATTTCCATAATGCCGGCCTTCATCGTCTGAATTTCGTCCCCCATGCCGGGTACCAGCACCACGATGACGCTGTGCGCGTGATGGATAATGTCCAGTTCCTGCTGACCGATGCCGACGGTTTCCACAATGATCATGTCTTTGCCCATCGCCTCCATGACGTGGATGGCGTCGCCCGCGGCCTGCGAAAGCCCGCCTAAAGCGCCGCGCGTGGCCAGCGACCGGATGAATACGCCTTCATCTTCAGCGTGCTTGAGCATGCGAACACGGTCGCCTAAAATAGCTCCCCCGGAAAAAGGACTGGTTGGGTCAACAGCCAGAACGCCGACGGTTCTGTTGCGCTTGCGAAATTCAGTGATGAGCGCGTTGGTCAGGGTGCTTTTGCCGGCGCCGGGCGAACCGGTAATGCCGATAATAAATGATTTGCCCGTGTGGGGAAAAAGCTGTTTAATCCTGGAACGCGCACCGGGCAGCTTGTCTTCCAGATCCCTAATCAGGCGAGAAGCTGAGCGAACGTCACCCGCGCATATTTTTGCCGTGGTTTCCATTATTGATCTTGCTAATCTCTAATTTTGATGTTGGCGCGGACCCATTCGACAATGGAATCAAGCGATGCGCCGGGCGTGAAGATGGCCTTAATGCCCGCGTCATACAACATTTGGAAATCCTGCTCGGGAATGATGCCACCGCCGATCACGATGATGTCGGAAGCGTTTTTTTCTTTAAGCAGCTCCACCACGCGCGGAAACAAAACACGATGCGCGCCGGACAGACAACTCAATCCCACCAGGTCAACGTCTTCCTGAATGGCCGCCGCAGCCACCTGCTCCGGGGTTTGGTGACATCCGGTATAAATCACTTCAAAGCCCGCATCACGAAAACAGCGCGCCAGGATGCGCGCGCCCCGGTCATGACCGTCCAGGCCGGGTTTGGCCACCATTACTCGAATTTTTCTTGCCGACATAATATCTCCTTAATATAAACCGGGATCCCGATACTCCCCATAAACCTCCCGGTAAACGTCGCAGATTTCCTGCTTTGTCGCCAGATTCCTCACCGCCGCAATGCAGTATGGCATCACGTTTTCTCCGGCTTTGCAGGCAGCGCGGATATCCGTCAGCGATTGCCGGACGGCACGGTTATCGCGTCTGCGGCGAACCTGCTGAAGCCTTTTTGTCTGTTCTTCACCCACCTTTTCATCGATTTCCACACGGGGCACCGCCTGCTGCGCCTCGGTAATATACTTATTCACGCCAACCATGATCTTTGCATTGGCGTCCAGCTGTCTTTGAAACCTGTATGCCGCTTCCGCAATTTCCATTTGTGGAAACCCTTTTTCGATGGCGGCAACCATGCCGCCCATTTCATCAATTTTATGGATGTATTCCCAGGCCTTTTCTTCCATTTCATTGGTCAGAGATTCAATAAAATAAGAGCCGGCCAGCGGATCGATGGTGTTGGCGACGCCGGTCTCCTCGGCTAGGATCTGCTGTGTGCGTAACGCAATTTCCACGGCATGCTCGGAAGGCAGGCAAAGCACTTCATCCAGCGAATTGGTGTGCAGGGACTGCGTTCCTCCCATTACGGCGGCCAGAGCTTCCACAGTAGTGCGCACAACATTATTGTACGGCTGCTGGGCGGTCAGTGAGCAACCAGCGGTTTGCGTGTGAAATCGCATCCACAGCGAACGGGGATTTTTGGCGCCGAAGCGATCTCGCATGACTTTGGCCCAGATGCGGCGCGCGGCGCGGAGCTTGCAGATCTCCTCAAAAAAATCAATGTGGGCGTTGAAAAAGAAAGAAAGACGGGGCGCAAAATCATCCACATTCATTTTTTTGCGGCGGATGACGTCTTCAACGTATTCAATGCCATCACGCAGCGTAAAGGCCAGCTCCTGAACAGCCGTGGAGCCGGCTTCGCGGATATGATAGCCGCTGATGCTGATGGTGTTCCAGCGTGGAACATATTTCGTGCCAAACTCCACCGTGTCGCTGATCAGCTTGACGGATGGCTCCGGCGGACACATGAATGTCTTTTGCGCGATAAATTCCTTGAGCATGTCATTTTGAATGGTGCCGCCGATTCTGTTAAGAGGCACGCCCTTGGCTTCGGCCGCGGCGCAATACATCGCCCAAAGGACCGTCGCCGGGGGGTTGATGGTCATGGACGTAGTGACGTGATCCAGAGGAATTCCGTCCATCAGCGTCAGAAAATCTTCCAGCGTATCGATGGCCACACCGCATTTGCCGACCTCGCCCAGAGCTTTGGGGGAGTCGCTGTCGTACCCCATCAGCGTCGGGAAATCGAAAGCAGTGCTGAGTCCCGTCTGACCTTCACGGAGCAGCATATGCCAGCGGGCATTCGTATCCCGGGCGCTGCCCATGCCGGAAAACATCCGGAACGTCCAGTAATGTCCCCGGTAACCGGTGACCTGATTGCCGCGCAGATAGGGAAATTCGCCCGGTGCGCCGATATCCCGGCAAAAATCCATGTCTTTTAAATCTTCAGGAGTATAGAGCCTTTTAATGTCCAAGTCCGAAACGGTCGAAAAACGGTCTTTCCGGTCAGGATTGCTTTTCAATGTTTTTTGAACCTCTGTTTGCCATTTTTCGGTCAGACGCTGAGATGCTTTTTGTGTTTCGTCTGAGAAATACAACTTAACCCCCTGTTTATTTTATAGTTATTTTATCAGAAACCACCACCGGCCCGCCAGCAAAAAACCATTGATAATTACTTAGGTATTCTGTTTATGTCAAGGAATATTAAGGATTGTGCGGGAATGATGACGGCTCATGAACGGAAACAGATACAAACTTTGTCAAAATGTGATATAGGATAATCTATCGAAGGACAACGGAATAAAATTTGTTAAGTGATGTTCAGGTTCTCCTGGATCAGCAGAAAGACAAATCACGCTTGGAGGGAATGGAGTCCTTATGGCGACAAACCGTAAAATTTGCCGAAAAATCTCCTATGAGGCCCTTTTTGACTTGATTCGGCCGGGCGATCGAATATTTATTTCCAGTGGTCCGGCCACGCCAATCAAGACGATTACCAAAATTATGGAATCGGAGCATTCCAATCTCTACGATCTGGAAATCATTCAACTGGTTCTCCCGGAGATGCGCTTCATCATGACTGATGACCACCCTCATAAATACCGGTGGAAAACCTTCAATGTCGGAGCAGCGATTTCCCATGGATTTCAAAAAGATAAAGTGGATTTCATTCCTTCCAATTTTTCCGAAATCCCTTATCTTTTCCACTCCGACGCTCTTGACGTAAAAATTGCCATCATCCAGACTTCGCCGCCGGACGACATGGGCTTTATGAGCCTGGGGGTTGTCGCCGACGTCGCTGATCTGGTGCTCAAAAACGTTCCCATCGCGATTGCCGAGTTTAACCCCAACGTTCCGTTAACCCACGGGGAAACATCCGTGCATCTCAATCAATTTGACTATTTTACAGAAAGTGACGAACCTCTCTTGGATAAAATCATTCCCGAACCTGATGATATTGCCAATCGCATCGGCTGGCATGTCGGCAACATCATCGAGGATAATTCGACCGTTTCGCTGAATTTCGGAAGTATCTTCACGGCTATCGCCGATCGCTTGAAGACAAAAAGGAACATCCGCATATGCTCTCACACGGTTTCCGACTGGGTCATTGATTTGATCGGGTCGGGCGCCCTGATCCTGGATCGCGGCATCGAACACCAGGGGATCATTATGACCAGCGCCTGCTTCGGCTCACAAAAGCTATACAATTACGTCAACAATAACCCTTTTTTCGATTTCGCCCCCCTGATGCGGGCCAGTTACCAGAAGGCCATGCCCAAGATACCAAGCCTTGTCAGTATCATCAACGCCCAACGCGTCGATATCACGGGAAACGCCGTGGCCTTGAACCGGGGTGACTGCTTTTTGCCCGGTTTCGAGGGAAAACTGAACTTTGCCATGGCCTCCGCGCTTTCCAGAAACGGAAAGTCTATTGTCACCGCCAGGGCTCTAGATCATCAAGGAAACAGCAATATTGTTATTTTCCATAACGGTCATGAACATGTCCGTTCAACCCTGGGAACCACGCGTTATGTAGTGACGGAATATGGCGTGGCCAATATTGCGGGAAAATCCATCAGGGAGAGGGCGCTTGCCATTATTGACATCGCTCACCCCGGCCATCGGGATAATCTGATCCGGCAAGCCAAGGAAGCCGGTTATATTTACGGCGATCAGATCTATATGACAAAATACGCCGCCGATTATCCATTCTTCATGGAAACGGTGAAAACGTTTTCCAAAAACCAGGAAATCAAGTTCAGGCCCATCAAACCGTCGGATGAAGATATGATGCGGCGGCTTTTCTATGGTTTTTCCGATAAATCCAAATACCTGAGATACTTTACCCCCATTAGATTTATGCCGCACGACAAAATGCAGCCTTATGTAAATATTGATTATAATAATATATTATCTATTGTGGGAACAATCCAGCACAAAGGCAAGGAGCGGATTGTCGCGGAAGGCAGATATTCTTATGATGATCAACGAAACCAGTATGAAATGGCCTTCGTCGTGGATGATGAATTCCAGGGAATGGGCATCGCCAAATTTATGTTGGATTATCTGATCAGCATTGCCCGCGAGCGCGGCATCGATAAGCTTTATGCCGTGACGATGTCTCAAAATGAGAAAATGGCCAAGGTGTTTTTATCAACCAAGCCGAAACCACAAATCATGGAAACGGATGAAGACGAGGTGGAATACGTCTTCGAACTGGAAAATCCATAAAAAAAGCGCGCCGGCATTTTGACATGCGGCGCGCTTTTTTTGCGTTTTATAGTTAATGACTAGATCGCCTTGACGTTTTCCGCTTCCAGGCCTTTTTTGCCCTGAACAACGTCGAAACTGACCTTCTGTCCTTCTGCGAGCGTCTTGAAACCGCTGGACTGAATGGCGCTGAAGTGCACAAAAATATCGCTTCCGCCCTCTTGCTCGATGAAGCCAAAGCCTTTGCGCTCATTAAACCACTTTACTTTACCTTCCGACATGGTATTAATCCCCCTTTCTCAAAATTTCCTAAGTCGAATTATCACCGTGGCGAAACCAAAAAAGGCCGCCCAATCTAAAAAGTACCAGGCGGCCGACCTTGCTCTTTATCATGACACCATTCAACTTATTCCTTCGCTTTTTTCAGCATGACCCGCGAAGTTGCAGGCACCCTAGAGCAATTTCGGGTATTAGTCAAGAGTTATTTTTCTCACTGTATTTTTCTCACATGCCGGGCCAAGTCAGCAATAATCAGTCAAACAGGAAATTTCCCGTTCGCCGCGGGAGAAAACGGGACCAGACTGCGGAAGGACACCTATCAATAATAGTTCTATGATAACGAATACTTGAAATTTCCAGCTTTTAAACTGAACTTCAGCATTAATTTTAAACTCAAAACGTGCTATGTTAACCGGTAGAACAATCGTGCTGATTGATCCGCAATATGACCGGTTCAATCGTCTTGCGATTGCGTCGGCTGGAAACAGCGGAGGAACCTGATGAAACGCTTTACAGTTACCAAACGGACTCTGTTTTCGCGCAAACGGAAATTAGCCGCGGGTTTCAAGAAAACACGCGTTTATCGAAATTTAATCATAATTGAAGGAGCAACTACATGATCATGTCGGAAAAACGCCCTGCCGGATTCAGCGGGGCCGCGCGTTATGTGCTGGACGAGGAACTTGCAAAAATAGTTAATATTTCCATGGCCTTGGAGATGCCGCTGTTACTCAAGGGAGAGCCGGGAACCGGCAAGACCATGCTCGCGCATGCCATTGCCGAATCGCTTCATATGCCGCTGATTATTTTGAATGTGAAGTCCAGCATGAAGCTGATTGACGCCTTGTATCAATATGATACGCTGACACGTCTCAATGACAGCCGCTTTGCCGATTCCGGCCGGGACGTGAGCAATATCGGAGACTATATCAAAATGGGCAAAATCGGCCAGGCGTTTGCGGCTGACAGGAAAGTGGTTTTGCTCATTGACGAAATCGACAAGGCCGACACGGATTTTCAGGATGATATGCTGGACATTCTCGATCAGATGCAGTTCGACATCATGGAGATCGACCGGACGGTGAAAGCAAAGAACAGACCCGTGATTGTGATTACGTCCAATGCGAAGAAAGATCTGTCCGATCCCTTTCTGGGGCGCTGCAATTTCCATCATATCGCGTTTCCCGACCGCGACATGATGCGTAAGATTATCAGTGTGCATTTTCCCGATTTGAATAAGGATTTGACCTCCGCCTGCCTGGAGTCGTTTTACCGTCTGCGTGATGTCCGCGGCGTAGAAAAGAAGCCGGCAACCCGGGAACTGATCAACTGGATCCGGGCGCTGCAGGCCGATCCGGACTTCAATATCAAACAGTTGAAATCGGCGAATATTCCATTTTTAGGCGTGTTGTTTAAAAAAAGCACGGATATTTACCTGGCGTCACATCAGTAAACGGAAGTTCTTATGTTTGTCAATTTTTTCTATACGCTGCGTGACAAGGGCATTCCCGTAACACCCACGTCATTTTTGCGCTTGCAGAAAGCGCTGGGCATGGGACTGATTGAATCGCTGGATGATTTTTACAGCGTGACGCGCAGTCTGCTGGTCAAAAGCGAACGTTATTTCGATATTTACGATCAGGCTTTTTCTGTTGCTTTCCGCGGCATGGCGGACGTAGAACCAACCGACACGGAAATGACAGAGGCGGTCCGGGCCATGCTTTCCGAATGGCTCAAGGATCCGGCTGGCATGACGCAGGCGCTGGGGCTGACCGAAGCGCAGGTGAAAAAGATGACGCCCGACGAGCTGGTTGCCCATTTCCTCAAACGCCTCAAAGAACAGACGGAAGCTCACCACGGGGGCAACAAATGGATCGGCACGCATGGCACGTCTCCGACCGGGCATTCCGGCACACATCCGGGCGGCATGCGCGTGGGAGGAGAGTCGCGCAACAAATCCGCCATCAAAGTGGCGATGGAAAGACGTTACCGCGACTATTCCCAATCCGGACCGATCACGGCTTCGCAGATGGGCGAAGCGCTCAAAAGACTTAAAAATCTAAAGCCGGCCGGTCCGAAAGACATTGTGAATATTGATGAAACAATCCGCCAAACCATGCGCAACGCGGGAGAAATCGAAATCATCTTTGACCGGCGTTTGGCCGACCGGCTGAAAGTGAAGCTGCTTATCGACAACGGCGGCTGGTCGATGGAGCCTTATGTCGAGATTGTCCAGGCGCTTTTTCATTACGCCCAGTTTCAGTTCAAGGAGCTGGAAATTTACTATTTTCATAACACCATTTATTCCCGAGTCTGGCAGGATCCGGAGCGTTTTCGAAAAGCGGCGCGCGTGGAAGAATTTGGCCGCTTTGATCCGGAAACGCGCCTGATTATCGTCGGTGATGCGGCAATGGCGCCCTACGAGCTGGCCGATCCCCACGGGGCAATTTATGTCGGCCAGAATGAAGCGAAACCGTCTTTGCATTATCTGAAGTTCTTAGCCGGTACGTTCCGCCACGCCGTCTGGCTCAATCCGCAACCCCGGGATTACTGGTATCACACCTGGACGGTGCGTCAGATTGCTGCGATTTTTAACATGTTCGAGCTTTCGCTCGATGGATTGGAAAAAGCGGTGCTTCGTTTAATGTCAAAAAATTAACAGGGAGGATACGAAAAATGAAAAGAACCAGAACCATTGTGATGGCCATGATGTTTATTTTATTATCAATTTCCGCTTTGTGCGTTGCCGCAGAACCGCCCAAAGCGGGTAGTACGCTACCCGCGATGAAGCTGCCGAACATCGGTGATGCCAGGGCGCAGGTGTTGATCATCCAGATTTTCAGCATGTATTGCCCTTACTGCCAGAAAGACGCGCCGAATATGAACCGCTTTTTCAGCCTTATTGAAAACAACCCCAAACTCAAAGGCAAAATTAAAATTCTGGGCATCGGCGCCGGAAACACACAGTTTGAAGTGGATACATTTAAAAAGAAATATAAGGTAGAATTTCCTCTGATTCCGGACGAGGATTTTACGAATCATAAAATCGTGGGCGAAGTGCGCACACCGTATTTCATTATTGTGAAATTAAAGGGCCCCAAGAAAATGGAGGTAGTTTATTCCAAACTGGGCGGCCATGAAAATCCGGAAGCCTTTTTAAACGAAGTGCTCCAGTTGACCGGCATTCAATAGGAGGAGATAATGAGCAGAAAGATTCTTTGCATGGTATTTTTTCTGGTTTTAATCACGTCCAGTGCCTTTGCGCTCTCCGATGCGTATAAAGGAAATATATACAACGTCGGCAAACTCAAGCCGGTGGACAGTGTTTTGAAAGTGAAAGTCGGCGAAAAAGCGCCGGATTTTACACTGAAGGCGGTCAGCGGCAAGAATGTATCGCTCGCGCAATATGCCGGCAGGAAGAACATTGTGCTTTCCTTTGTTCCTGCCGCTTGGACGCCGGTATGTTCGGACCAGTGGCCCGGCTATAATATTGTGCAGGACATCTTTGCCGAAAATGACGCGGTGCTCCTGGGGATTACCGTCGATAATATTCCCACGCTCTATTCCTGGACCAACCAGATGGGACAACTCTGGTTTGAAGTGCTTTCCGATTTCTGGCCGCACGGCGCCGTGGCCAGCCGATATGGCATCCTGCGTTCCGACGGAACTGCGGAACGGGCAATCATCATTATCGATAAAATGGGCATTCTCCGCTACATCGATGTTCATGACATCAATGAGCGCCCCTCCCTGGAAAGCATCGTGCAGCAGCTTGAAAAATTGAAGTAGAGAAGCAACATCAAGATGAGGGACAGCTGCTTCCTTTGATAAGCTGACCGGGAGCACGCTCCCGATCAGCTTACCGGCGGCGGATGTTTCACTATCGGCAGCTTTCCCTTTCATAATTTTCCTTGACAGAGATAATCAATTGAGATAGTCGTTATGACCACAAGTCATAATTCTGCGTCTGCGATATTTGTATAATGTTTACAGTGGCTTGAAAAAATCGACTGTTTGAAGTCTTAATTTGACTTATAAGGGAGAATTTAAATTGAACACGGAAGAAAGAAGAAAAAAAGAAAAGGAAAATCGGAAAAATTTAATTCTCAAAGCTGCTCGTAAGTTGTTTTTTGAACGTGGTTTTAAGGCCGTGACGGTTGATCTCATCGCGGCCAGGGCCGAGGTGAGCAAGGGGTCCATTTACCTGTATTTTGACAGCAAGGAAGAAATTTATACGCAGATATTAATATCCGCAAATATCGAACGTTACAAGGAAATAGAAATTTTTTCCAAACGGGAGGGGACAGCTTCGGAACTCCTCATGGCTTTCGCCCGTGAATATGTGAATAATTTCCTGGACAATAACGAATTGTTCAGAATTTTGATGACTTTTATGCTGCATGCCGACGACATGAATTTGACTGAAGAGCAAAACACTCAGCTGATTCATACCACCAATGAAAATATCCGCGTGATTTCTGAAATTCTTCAGAAGGGTGTGAATACTGGTGAGTTTGCTCCCAACATTGATGTTAAGCAAATGCAATATGCTATTTGGGGATTATTCAACGGCATTATATCTCTTTACATCTACACAGGAGCGCCGGAAAAAAGGGCTGAGCGAATCCACGGGATTATCAAAGAAAGCCTCAACGTGCTGATTAAAGGAATAAGAGCTGCATAAGCTTCATTCTTGTTTTTCTTCAGCCTGGAGCAGTTTCTGAAAATCCTGATCAGCGCTGCGGAGAAGTTTTCCCACTTCCTCTTCCAGCTTTTCGAAGCGATCAATGATGGATCGCGCTTGCGGCGTCAGTTGCATTGACTTATCATGCTCACCGATGTTCACCAATTTCATGCCCATCCGTTCTTCGGAGGCTTTCAGTCTTCCCCAGGCCGCCCGGTAGGACATTTCCAGTTTTTTCGCCGCTGCGTTCAGGCTTCGCGCCTCGTCAATAGCTTTCAGAATATCGTCTCTTCCCCTGCCGAATACTACTTTTCCGTTCTTTTCAATCCAAACCTTATATTTGATTTCCATAAGCATCCCCCCCTGCGCTTCGACTAATGATTCTTATAGGAAAAACCGTCATAAAATGTCAATAAGATTCATGAGCAGGTGTTTTGGGAGAACCAATTTTAATTGATTGCACAAGCCGCTTTTTCGAAATGTTAATTTCAATAAAATTTATATCATATATGCTTATTATAACATATTGACTTTTATATGACTTTCGGTCAAGGTATGCCACGTATGACATAGACCAAAATTGACACAACGTATCGGGAGGCTTTTATGCAAATCACAAGAAGAGGTTTTTTAACATTGACCGGCGCCGTGGGAGGAGGGGTTGCCCTGTCGAGTTTGGGGCTGAACCTGAATCCAACCCGGGCGTACGCGAGCGAGCTTGGCAAGATGGATCGCATCAAGATTGCCAAACAGGTAACGACCATCTGTTGTTACTGCTCCGTCGGCTGCGGTCTGGT